>JBFMDG010000436.1:0-6484 GCA_040754135.1 Verrucomicrobiota bacterium | reverse complement strand
GGCCGCTCAGCTCGCATTGATTTCTTTATGATGCCCCTCACCAAAAATCTTTCTTACCGCAACGGCGACCGATCGGACGCGCACCCGCGATGGACTTCCGCAGAAACGATTGGACAAGAATCGAGGCTTGCGCCGGCGGATCCAGGAGAAGCACGCATCCTTCAGGCGGCTTTGCAGATTCTGGCGCAAGGCGAACTTCTCCTCGGAGCGCTCTCTGGCGCGGCCTATACCGAAAAAGTCCCTCTGGCCTTCAATGGCAGCATCGGCGGACATTACCGCCATTGCCTGGATCATTTCACCAGCTTGATGCGCGGTTTGGCAGGAGATGAAATCAATTACGATCATCGCGAACGCGACCGGCGCATTGAAAGCGATCCGGAATTTGCGCTGATGTTGACGCGTGAAATGCGGCGTCGCCTGGAAATGCTCGCCCCGGACGCGTTGCGCTTTCCGGTCAGTGCGCGCTGCGAAGTGAGCTACGCCCATGGCCACGCGCCGCGCACGCTTTCGACGGTGGGGCGCGAACTGGTGTATGTGATTGCCCATGCCATTCATCATTTCGCACTCATCTCCGTGATGGCGCGATTGATGAACGTGCCGTTGCCCGAGCATTTTGGCGTGGCGCCTTCGACAGTGGCGCACCAGGCGAAAGCTCAGGCGCACTGATGAGCGACGCAGGCGCACTCCAATTGCCTTTGGGTTTCGAGCATTGGGCTCCGGCATTGCAGGCCATCACGTTTGGGTTGATGACCTTTGTGCAGGAAGATGTGCCCACGATCAGCGCGGCCCTGCTCGCCGCGGCGGGCCAACTTGGATGGCAGACCGGCTTTTGGGGTTGCTTTCTTGGCATCTGGATTGGAGACGCGTTGCTCTACGCCATCGCGCGCGCTTGGGGACGCCCACTAATGAAGCATCGATTTTTCGAAAAATGGATCGGGTTGGAAGCGATTCGGAAGAGCGAACTCTGGTTTGTGCGACAGGGTGGCTGGCTCGTTTTCACCAGTCGATTTCTTCCCGGAACACGGCTGCCCACCTATCTCGCCGCGGGATTTTTGCGCCTGCCCTTCGGAACATTCCTGGCGCTGACCGCGCTGGCTGTGGGCATTTGGACGCTTTTGATTTTCGGTCTGGCGCGTTTTCTCGGCGCTGAATTGGCGGCCAAAGCTCCGGATTGGGGACGCTATCTTTGGATGATAGTGCTGGGGCTCTGGTGCTTGCTCCTTACCGCACGCCACGCGCGGGTCATCGGAAAAGCATTTTGGCAACTGGTTCAAACTGCTTTCGAACGATCGAGACGCTGGGAGTTCTGGCCGGCCGGGTTGTTTTATGCGCCAGTAACCTTGAATTATCTTTGGCTGGCAGTTCGGTACCGCGGCCTCACGCTCCCAACCGCAGCCAATCCTGGAATTTTTTCGGGCGGCTTTGTCGGCGAATCAAAACTGCAAATCCTGCGCGAACTCTCCGCGGCCTTTCCTCAATTCACCGCAGAAGCGCACGAAGTGACCGGTCTCACGCCGGCGCAACGCATCGAATCATTTGAGCGATTGCGCGCGCAGCATGGCTTCGAGTTTCCCTTAATTCTCAAGCCCGACGTCGGCCAGCGCGGCATCGGGGTCAAACTCATCCGCAATCACGCCCAAGCCGTCGCCTACCTGCAGCAAACCGGCGCGCCCCTCATTCTGCAACGCTACGTCGCCGGTCCGCAGGAAGCCGGCATTTTTTATTACCGCATCCCCGGTGAATCGCAGGGCCGCATCTTCGCCATTACCGAAAAAATATTCCCGGAAATCACCGGAGATGGTTCGAGAACGCTCGAACAATTGATTGCAGACGATCCGCGCGCGCGGCTCATGGCCGGGACTTACCTCGAACGCTTCCGTCCACAGCGGCGGCACGTGCTGGCTCCAGGAGAAAAGCTCCGGCTCGTGCAGGCAGGCAATCACGCGCAAGGCTGCATCTTTCGCGACGGCGCACACCTTGGATCCGACGCTTTGGAAAGGCAGATCGACGCGATTGCACAAGCGTTGAATGGATTTTTCATTGGCCGATTCGACATCCGCTTTGCATCGGAAGACGATTTGCGGGCTGGCAAAAATTTTCAGATCATTGAATTGAACGGCGCGAGTTCGGAAGCGACGAACATTTACGACGCGCGCAATTCCCTGCTTTCTGCTTATCGAACGCTTTTTCGCCAATGGCGCCTTGTCTTCGCCATTGGAGCGATCCATCGGGCGCACGGTGTCGCGCCCATGGGCCTCGGGAATTTGTGGAAAGCCTGGCGGCGGACCGTTCACCTTGCCAGGACCTATCCCGTCGCTGATTGATTGATCCTCATGTGCACGGTGAGTTTTCATCCACACCGTTCCGGCTACTTGCTGGCCATGAATCGCGACGAAAAGCTAACACGCGCGCGCGGGTTGCCGCCGGCACGGGTGGAACTCGGCCACATGACGGCGCTGTTTCCTTCTGAGCCGGACGGCGGAACATGGATTGGGCTGAATGAACGGATGGTATCACTCGCGCTAATCAACTGGTATTCCGCACCGCAGCAATCTTCCGAATCATACCTCAGCCGCGGGCAGGTGATCCGAAAAGGGCTCACGGCCTCGACTCAGGATGAATTGCACAACCTGCTTTCGGAATTGCCGCTCGAACAGATCAAGCCGTTTCGCCTGATCAGCATTTTTCCAAAGTCACGGCAGATTCTGGAGTGGCGATGGTCGCAACTCAAATTCGAGGCAATTGAATTTCCTTGGGGCATTTGCGCATGGTTCTCATCCGGGTTTGATGAACCGGGCGCGCAAGAAGCGCGCGCCGCTGTTTTTCGCCAACACCAGCAAGCCAGTGGCGCAAGCGATCCTGGACGTGTGCGGCAACTGCATCGTTCGCATGCGCCGGCCGCCGGGCCTTATTCGATTTGCATGCATCGAGCCGATGCCGCCACCGTCAGCTACACCGAAATCCAGGTGACCGGAAAACGCGGTGAAATGCGTTACCTCGAAGGATCACCCTGCATGGGAGCCGCGGTGGGAATCTCGGCTGAAGGAAGTTTCAGTTTGCGACAAAGTTTTCGACAAAGTTTGGGTCAAGCTTGCGCCGAAGGAAGGGTGGAACGAATCGGCAAAATGTCCAAACCCGGCGCAGGTTGCGATTCATAATAATCTGCGAACCACGAAGTGTTGCCCCGTCTGAATGCATCCTCAGGATGGCACATTCTTTCGTTTCGACTCGGCAGTGGCGACGCATCGTTTCACCGCCACGAACCGGGCGGGGCTTACGGAAATGGAATCTATGGCGGATTTTACGAGAAACCTGGCAAACTCGGGATAGTTGCTCGGCGCCTCGCCACAAATGCCCACGGAACGTTTTTTCCCATGAGCTTTGTGAATCAAGTCGATCATCAGCCGGCGCAAGGCTTCGTTGCGTTCATCAAAGAGCGGCGCGAGCAATTCGGAATCGCGGTCCACAGCCAGCACAAATTGCGTCAGGTCGTTGCTGCCGATCGAGAATCCGTCAAAACGCCGGGCAAACTCGCCGGCCAGCACGAAGTTGGACGGAATTTCGGCCATGACGTGAATTTTGAGTCCGCGCCGGCCGCGTTTCAATCCTTGCGCCGCCATCAAATCCAGGACCTGATCCGCCTCCTCGATGGTCCGGCAGAACGGAATGAGAATTTGTACGTTGGCAAAGCCATATTCCTCCCGCACCTTTTTTAACGCGGCGCATTCCAAGCGAAAAGCGTCGCGGTACCGTTCGTGATGATACCGCGACGCCCCGCGGAAACCGAGCATGGGATTGGCCTCCGTCGTTTCGAATTGATTACCGCCAATCAGATTTGCGTATTCGTTGCTTTTAAAATCGCTCGTGCGCACCAACACCGGTTTCGGAAAATGCGCCGCGGCTATTTTGGCAATGCCAGCCGCCAAATGATGCACAAAATACCCGGTCTTATCTGAGAACTCGCCAGTCAATCGGGCAATTTCTTCGCGCGCAGCTCTGTCTTTCAGTTGATGAAAATGGACCAGAGCCATGGGATGAATGCGGATGACGTTGGCAATGAGAAATTCAATTCTGGCCAAACCGACTCCATCGCAAGGCAAGCGCCACCAACGAAACGATCCCGCCGGCTGCGCAATGTTGATCATGATTTTCGTCCGCGTTGGCGGCAAATCTTCCCATTCCACTTCCGATGTTTCGAACGCCAGCGCGCCCTTGAAAATGCGCCCCTCATCGCCTTCAGCGCAGGAAAGGGTGATGGGCTCGCCATCGCGCAGAAGGTCTGTCGCGCGACGGGTTCCGATCACCGCCGGAAGGCCCAATTCCCGACTGACGATGGCGGCATGACAGGTCCGCCCGCCCAAATCGGTAATAATCCCCTTGGCCTTTTTAAAAACCGGCCCCCAATCCGGACTGGTCATTTCCGCCACGAGAATATTGCCCGGCTGAAACTTTTTAAGATCGGCGAGGCTGTGGATTTTCCGCACTTTACCAGTCGCAACGGACTCGCCCACGGCCAGGCCGGTCAAGATCGGCTCGGCTTTTTCCGTGAGCCGATACGTTTTCAAGCCGGCCTGTTGCTTTTGCGAATGGACCGTTTCCGGGCGGGCTTGCAGGATGAAAAGTTCACCAGTTTTGCCGTCCTTGGCCCACTCGATGTCCATGGGGCGTTTGTAATGCGCCTCGATCAGGCAGGCCCATTGGCCAAGCTGGATCCATTCGTCGTCGGTCAATACGAACTGCTTTTGCCGGCGGCGGCTGACGGCAACCTGGCAGGTCGATTGACGTCGCTTCCTGGCGTAAATGATTTTCTTTTCTTTCGCTCCTAAAGTTTTTTCCAGGATAGGCTGGCCTTTTCCTGATTTCAGAAATGGCTTGAAGAGGATGCATTCGTCCGGATTGACCATCCCTTTGACAACCGCTTCGCCCAAGCCCCAGGCTGCGCTGATGCGAATCACATTGGGAAATCCTGTTTCGGTATCGAGCGTAAAGATAACGCCGGCGCCCGCTTGATCGGAGCGGACCATATTTTGCACGCCGACGGACAGCGCGATTTTCATGTGATCGAATCCATGATGCTGCCGATAGGCAATGGCGCGATCGGTGAACAGGGAGGCGTAACATTTCCGGCAAGCATCGAGCAGCGCGCCTTCACCAGAAATGTGGAGAAAGCTTTCGAGTTGGCCGGCGAAGCTCGCAGCGGGAAGATCTTCGGCGGTGGCGCTGCTCCGCACCGCCACATCGGCGTGACGCTGATGGCAGCGGTCCGAAAGCGTGCGATAAAAGGCGCGAATTTCCTGTTCGACTTCCTCCGGAAATTTTCCTTCGAGAATGAGGTCTCGAACCGCTTTGCCAATCTTGGGCAACTGGTTCGGAGCTTGCCTGAGCCGCTGCAGTTCAGTGCGAATTTTGGCCTCGAGATGATTGCGTTCCAGAAACAGCCAATACGCGCCGGCGGTCGTGGCGAATCCATCTGGAACCTTGATTTTCTTTTTGTCCAGGGCCCGGATCATTTCGCCCAGCGAGGCATTTTTTCCTCCGACCAATGGCAGGTCGTGGGCGTCGAGTTGGTGAAACCACCGCACGTATCGGTTCGAGCGGGATTGTCCGCGAGGCCGCGAGCCGCGCCGCGGCAACGCGCCAGAAAATGATTTCAAGCCGAGCCGGTTTTTCTGTCGGGGAAGAGAGTGACGCAATTTCATAGGCCGCGATCATTCATGGTTCGGGTCGAGCGAGTTTGAATCGCGCGAAGATGGCTCTTCCGCGAATGGTGCACCCGAGTTCTTTGAGCCAGCCGGCAAGTTCGTGATTGCAATTATGAAAGGCCGTGTAATTCGCGGGATCTTTCACAAAAGCCAGCTGGTACTCGCGGTTGAAGATTTCCGAATGGAGATTGGCTTCGTAGCGAGCCAGCAGTTTTTCACGCAAGCGCGCGACATCATTCGAAGAAACTTCGATGGACAACACTTCTTGCGCGACGTGTTGCCAGCGGGCTGGCTCGGGTGGATGAGGCAAATGCCGGCGGGCCAGGGTGCCTTGCGTCGGCCAGAACAACACCGAGGCGAATCGCCACGACTGCGTCTGGCCCAGCGCAAACCATTTCCATTCCCCGTATTCATATTCCACGGCCGCTCCGTTGTTCGGCAGCACCAGACTGGCGTGCCGCCCGTAATCGACGAGGCAAACGGTCGTCGGATTCGGAGGAGCGTGCGGCGGCACAATCGTGGTCACGCACGCGGTCCAAAGCAGCCCGATCACGAGCAGACACAAAGGAAAGATAAACTGGCGCAGGCGGCGGCCGGTCCGCCGGCGGCCATTGGTTGCTGGAACGGGAGAGCTGGAAGCGCTCAGGATTGCGGAACCGAATGAGTCGGTTTTGTTCTCACGCAAGAATCGTGTTTTCAGATTCATGATTCAACCTGCGCCGGATGTTTGGGTCGGGGGATAAACCTCCAGCGAAATCGGTGGCTTGGCAAAAAAAACGGCA
>JBFMDG010000435.1:0-6507 GCA_040754135.1 Verrucomicrobiota bacterium | reverse complement strand
GCCAGATCTTTTTCCATTTGCACCGCCGCCTCGTAAGGCATGGGATTCAAGTGCGCGTATAATTCGGGCAGGAGCCGCAGCCCGAACCGCTTGACGATGATCGAGCATTTGATGCCGCGCTTATGATTCCGAAAGCGCTCCTTGGGATCCAGGCCGGTCATGCCCACATAAACACAGGGTTTTTTCGGGTCCCGTCTGGGATTCGCGCGAAGCCCTTTGCGCAGCTTGCTCACACTGGAATCCAACAGCACCACATAAACGTGATGATGATCTCGATGCGTGGCAGCGTCCGTGAATTTTCTCAACGTTCGTCGCTTCACTTTGGCGGGAGCCTGGAAGTGTCGCCGGCAAGCTCACTCTTCGGTGGGCGTGTTCCGGCGTGCGAGCAACGAGTAAGCGAGTCCGAACAAACCGTAAAAACAGGCGTAGGCAAAAAGCACGGCGTATTTGGCGAGGCTTAGATTTGCCGCTCCCATCATGACGAATGCCGCAATTGCCACCACGCCCAGAGCGGCCGCAAGAAAAGCGATGCCAGCCAAAGCGCTGGTGGCCGACGGCCGGTGCGTTTCAAAACTCATGAAACCGCCCGTCAGGCAAAGCAACGTCACAACAAACAACAGCAGCATCCGCAACTCATCCGTTTGTTCGACGGCGGCGAAATAGGCGAATTGATAGCCCGCAAACAAAAGGCTCAAGCCGAAAAAGAGGTAACCGAACAGGACGCGAATATTCATTGGTGACAACGGGGTTAATCCATGATGTGAACCACATGGCGCAACACGACGTTCACGAGATTGAACCGGGAAATGGCAGCCGCATGATTAATCGATTGCTCGGAAGCGCGGCGGGTTTTCTCGATGACCGATCCAAATCGCGCCAGATCTTTTCCCAAATGCGCGTTCCATTCCTCGACCAGCGCCTGCACTTTTTCCAACTCGGCCGCATCGAGCCACACGCCCTGGCATTGCGGGCACTTGTCGAGGACGATGCCGGAGGAACTCGCGAAATTGAACGGGGTCAACTCGTGATCCGGACAGCGCGGACAAAGGATGGCAGCGCCTTCGGTTTTTTCGACGCGGAACACATTGCGATGGACACTGTCGAGATCGGCCAGTTCTTCCTGCGAGAAGGTCTGCTCCACTTTGCGAACGATCTGGGCAAGTTCATCAGCATCGAGCCACTCCCCGCGGCAGTCGGGGCAGGTTTCGATTTCGACCGCTTCGTAATCGATCGTGCAGAGAACGGAATGGCATCGGGGGCATTTCAACATAGACAGCTTAAGTGCAGGAGTTCATGGCGCGGACCGCGCTGATCGGTTTGGTCACGCGCGCATCATGGCAAAAGGCATCGGCGGGGGCAAAATCAAAAAAATTTCACGTCTCATCCGGATGAATCCACTTCACCGTGTCCGGCGGGCGAAAATCGCGAAGCCGTTCCAGCAATGCCTCGGGCGCGTTCTCGACCACAAAGAACTCGCGATGTTCAGGCCGAATGAATCCGGTGCGAATGGCCAAATCGATCTGCGCCAGAAAGGGCGCAAAAAAGCCGCTGACATTTAACAGGCCGCACGGCTTTCGATGCAACCCGAGCTGCCCCCAGGTCAGAATCTCGCAGAATTCTTCAAGCGTGCCGTATCCGCCCGGCAGGGCAATAAACGCATCGGCCAACTCCGCCATCGTCGCTTTGCGTTCGTGCATCGAGTGCACAATCCGCAACTGCGTCAGCCCTGCATGAGCCAGCTCACGATCGACCAGCGCCTGTGGAATCACTCCAATCGCTTCGCCCTGCTTCTCGATCACCGCATCCGCCAACACACCCATCAGACCCACGTTGCCGCCGCCATAAACGAGGCCGAGGTTCTGCCGCGCGAGTGTCTCACCCAACGCCCGCGCCGACTCGCCGAAAGCGGGATCGACCCCGCGATTCGAACCGCAAAAAACACAAATCCGTTTCACGCCCCGAGATTAGCACAAGGCCGCGCGCCATTCGCAATGGGCAAATGACCGCCGCCAGTGTCGATAGACCCTTCGCCGCCGCGTCACTGAGCGGCACCGCAGCACTGCGGCACCGAGCATTGGCGCGTGAACCACTTTCGGGTAGGTTGCGCGCATGCCGATTTTTTTTGAATGCGAACGATGCACGGCGTGTTGTCGCTGGCCGGGTCAGGTGCGTTTGTCGGATGCGGAAATCACCCGCCTGGCCGAGTTCAGAGGCGTGAGTGAATTCGATTTCATCCAGCAGTACACCCGGCTCGCCGCGGACCGGCGCGGCCTCGCTCTGCAGGACAAGCCCAACGGCGAATGCATTTTTCTCGATGGAAAAGATTGTGCGGTCCAAAAGGTGAAACCGGATCAATGCCGCGCTTTTCCGAATCTCTGGAATTTTCCCGGGTTCGAAAAAGTCTGTCGCGCAAAACCACGCGACGTCAGTGCGGAGGAATTCGAGGCGCTCATGGGAAAGCGAGGCCGGTCGGACATGTCAACTCCGGATCGCGCATATGCTGGTCAAACCAATAGGACGGTTTGAGATCGCCGATACCGAACGGGCCTTCCATTTAGCGAGGGGTTTCAACCTCCCAGCGACTCGCGGACGAAGGCTTCAATTTGACTGGCTGGCCGCGCCCCCGAGCTGCGGCCTATTTCACGTCCGTTCTGGAACAGCACGAAAGTGGGAATGCCGCTGATACGAAATCGCGCGGCCAAATCGGGGAGATGCTCGGTATCCACTTTGGCGACCAGCCATGCGCCGGCATGGGCGCGGGCGATCCTGGCGAACTCGGGCGCAACCATTTTGCACGGACCGCACCAGGCGGCCCAGAAATCAACCAGGACCGGCAAGGACGACGATTCGATCACGGCGTCGAATTCCGCTTCACTGTTCAGGTCGAACGGCTCGGAAGGCTTCGGCAAATCGGCTTTGCATTTTCCGCAGCGGTTCGAGCGATCGAGCTGATCGAAGGCCACGCGGTTGATTTGGCCGCAGGAAGCGCACTTGAGATGAATGCCTTTGGGATCGAGTCCGGTTGTCTTCATAATTCCATCCTGGAAAATGTAATAGCAGATGCGTGGAGCGCGACTGGCGATTTCATTTGAACTGCGCGACCGGACGGTTCATCACGCTCGAAATTGGACTCGTCGAAATCATCGTCGAACCTTGGCCAACGCCGTGTCCCCATTTTGTTCGATGGCCAAGATTTAGCTTTGCCAGCGCGCGGCGGGCGCATTAAATTCTGGCCGTATGCCCGAACTGAACCATTCCATTGGAAGTTCAGATTTTTTCACGCCAACGAAAAACAGTTCCTGCGTCAAAATGAAGTGCGATTCTCTTTCGAAAACTCGGCCCATGCATCGCTCATGGAAACCTGCGGCAGGTGGTTTCACGCTCATTGAATTGCTGGTGGTGATCGCCATCATTGCCATCCTTGCCGGCATGCTGTTGCCAGCCCTGGCGCGCGCCAAAGAAAAGGGGCTCCAGACCGTGTGCAAAAGCAATTTGAAACAGCTCGGCCTCGCCTTCCTCCTTTACCTCCCGGATAACAACGAGATCTTTCCCGGCGCCGCTTCCAAAGGCCAATTCGAACCAATGCGCGAGGATTGGATCTTCTGGAACATCAACCGGGGAGGCGTCGATCCTTTTTTCCTGAACCCGCAAAACAGCGCGATCGGGCCTTACATCGGCCGGTTCACCACGAACCTGTTCCGCTGCCCGGCGGATCGGGATGTATTGGCGCGGGAGAAACAACGCGGCGGCAATCCCTACCTGTACAGTTACTCGCTCCCCAGCGTCATCGATGGCTCCGTAAACCGCGGCATGTCCTCCGTCTATGCCCGCGGGCAGCCGCCCTTGCATTTTCGTTCTTCGCAAATCAAAAACCCCGTCAAAAAACTTTTGTTGATCGAAGAAAACGGGGACGACAAGCACGACAGTTCGATCATCGATGACGGCCGCTGGGTGCCACCCGGCAACGTGCTTTCGGCGCGGCACGGCTTGGCCCGAGGAAAGCGCGTCAACACTTTGACATTCGACCGCAAAGGCAAAGCGACCGTCGTGCTCGCCGATGGACATGTGGAAATGTTTACGCCGGCGATGGGCAAGAACCCGGAGTTTCATGATCCGATGCGCTGATCGAGACGGGCTGATCGAGTCCGTGTACGAGATCGCAACAAACCGTTTCAATGAGCCGCAAGCCGCAAATTGTCGAAAATCGGAATTGACCGCAATTTCCAGCACCCAATAACATCGCCCGTCATGTCCCGCATCCATCGTCTGCCGCTGATCGCTTCAGTTCTTCTGTTTGGTTGTGTCTCCAGTGCGCGCGCCAAAGAGGGCGTTTCCATCACGGAAGAAAAAGGCAAATTGCGCATTGAAATCAACGGAGCCCCTTTCACCGAATACCAATTCGAAAATGTCCCGCGCCCGTTCTGGTATCCGCTGCACGGGCCGGGCGGCGCGGTGATGGTCCGGCATTGGCCAATGAAAGAGGCCCCCAACGAGGAACACGACCACAAACATCATCGCTCGCTTTGGTTCACGCATGGAGAAGTCAACGGTCAGGATTTCTGGTCGGAATCGGATAAAGCCGGGAAAATCGTGCACGAAAAATTCACCAAAATCGAATCGGGATCGAAACAGGGCCTCGTGCAATCGCGCAACCGGTGGGTAGCCAAAGATGGCACGGTGGTTTGCACGGACGAACGCCTCTTGCGCGTGTACAACCGGCCGGATCGTGAGCGGCTCTTCGATTTTGAAATCACCCTCCACGCCTCGAACGGCGATTTGGTTTTCGGCGATACGAAAGAAGGAACGATGGCCATTCGCCTGGCCGAGACAATGCGATTCAAAGGCAAAGTCGGCCAGGGCCATATCGTCAATAGCGAAGGGGTGCGCGATGCCGCGACCTGGGGCAAGCGCGCCAAGTGGGTCGATTATTACGGACCGGTGGACGGAAAAACGGTGGGGGTGGCCATTTTCGATCATCCGAAAAATCCGCGGCATCCGACCTGGTGGCATGTGCGCGATTACGGATTGTTCGCGGCCAATCCGTTTGGCATTCACGATTTTGAAAAAGCTCCGGAGAAGACCGGTGATTTGAAAGTTCCCGCCGGCCAAAGCATCACTTTCCGATATCGCTTTTATTTGCACGAAGGCGACGAGCAATCGGCCAACGTGGCGGCACGTTACGAGGAATACGTGCGCGAACAATCCCGATAACCCAACACACTGAACCAGACCCTATGAAACAACTGACACGACGTAATTTCCTGAAAGGATCTCTGCTGACCGCCGCCGCTTTCAGCCTCCCGGCGCGCTCCTGGGCCAGTGTTCCCGGCGCCAACGACACGATTCGCATCGCCATCGTCGGGTTCAATGGCCAGGGCGGCAGCCATATCAACAGCCTCCGCAAATTGCAAAAAGATGGCGAAAAAGTTCGCATCGTCGCATTGTGCGATGTGGACACGGAAGTGTTGAAGCGCGGCGAAAAGCAGTTCAGCGAAAACAACGAGAAGGTGGAGACCTATCAGGACATTCGCAAGCTCCTGGAAAATAAAGAAATCGACGCGATCTCGATTGCGACACCGAACCATTGGCATGCACTCGCGACGATTTGGGCCGTGCAAGCGGGCAAGGATGTTTACGTCGAAAAGCCGGTTTCTCACAATGTCTGGGAAGGGCGGCAAATGGTGCTGGCCGCGCGCAAGTACAAGCGCATTGTCCAAACCGGCACGCAAAGCCGATCGAGTTCGGGCATCAAGGAAGGCATCGAATGGATTCGCGCCGGTAATCTCGGAAAAATCCTCGTCGCCCGCGGCCTCTGTTACAAACCGCGCCAAAGCATCGGCAAAGTCTCCGGCCCGCAACCGATCCCCGCTTCCATCGATTACGATTTGTGGTGCGGCCCGGCGCCGAAAACTGAATTGCGCCGCGGCCGGCTGCATTACGATTGGCATTGGGTCTGGGCGACCGGGAACGGAGATCTGGGCAATCAAGGCATTCACCAGATGGACATTGCCCGTTGGTTTCTGGGCGTGAATGAATTGTCACCGCGCGTCTTCAGCATCGGAGGCCGGCTCGGCTACGAAGACGACGGTGAAACTCCGAACACGCAAATCGTTTTTCATGATTATCCGGGAGCGCCTCTCATCTTCGAAGTGCGCGGCTTGCCCTCGAGCAAGGAATTTCATTCGGATGGCAAGAAGTGGCGCGAGAACATGGACAAATACAAGGACGGAAGCGTGGCGGTGATCATCGAGTGCGAAGGCGGTTACGTGCGCGTGCCCGATTACACGCAAGCCATCATGTACGACAAGGAGGGCCAGCAGATCAAACATTTCCGAGGCGCGAGCAACCATCACGGAAATTTTCTGAAAGCCGTCCGCTCGCGGAAAGAAACGGATCTGAATGCGGATATTCTCGAAGGCCATCTTTCCAGCGCACTTTGTCACACCGGAAATGTCTCCTATCGCGTTGGGCAACAGGCTGCTCCCGGCGAGATTCGCGAAAAGATCA
>JBFMDG010000434.1:0-6513 GCA_040754135.1 Verrucomicrobiota bacterium | reverse complement strand
GCGGGGATGCTCGGTCCTCGCCGCCTTGGCCACGGCCAAAATCCCTCGCCGCAGGGACCCACGCAATTTTCAGACAGGCTCTGAGAAGAGCGCCAACGTGGACGGCAAAATCCAGGCGGATCGATTCATGGAATGATATTTCACCTCATTCGTGGTTTATCGTCAGAGGCAGGTTCTTGTAATTGAACGCTTGGAGCAGGCAGTGGGGGCACGCATGGCCGCGCACTTTTTTTCACAATCGCAAGCAGCAAGATCATGGATTTTGCTACCCGCATTTCAGGGAAAGCCTGATTCCCAAAAATAAGGCCCGATTTATTGTTTGATTTCATGCAACTACCCGCAACGCAGAGGAAGCGAAACGGCCGAAACTCTACGCCGATGCCCATCGACGAGGAACAACGCCTGGCGCGTATTGGCCAAGCAGCAGAAGCGGCAGCGCAAGCCGCTCGGGAAATACGTGTGGGCAAAGCTCGAATTGAATTTCTCGCGCGCTCTGAAGAATGGCTCAGCCGCCTGGTCAAATGGGCCGAAGAGAAAAAAACTCCCGCCGGACGCGAGGTCGCCAACAACCTGCGACGCCAGCTCGAGAAAAACCACTCCTTGCGTGCCAAGCTGGAAGCGAAATGCTCGGGACTCGACGCGCTGGTCAAAAGCTAAGTTCGAGCAGATTTTTCGAAATTCCGCGCCCAACCCGCTTGCGATACGGCCCGCGAATTACGGTCAGGCCTGGTCCCGCGCCCTTTTCCCGATCAGCGATTGGAAATAAAGGAAGCGTCCGTTCTGGCCTCGCTTCCGCAGAGTCGTTGCGCATCGGGAGCTTTGCTCTTTTTTCAGAAAGCATGTTGAACAACCGCTCCTGCGGTGAAAATTTAACTCAGAGGAGAATGGGTTATGAAACTACGCAAACGAGAGAATTACTGGTCGCCCATGACCGAGCTGCGAAACCGGATCAACCGGATGTTCGATGTGCCGGAAGCGGCCGGGGGCGAGATGGATCTTTTCAGCGCCTGGGCGCCCGCCGTCGATGTGCATGAAGATCGCGACAAAGTGGTGGTGACGGCGGAGCTTCCGGGAATGCAAAAAAATGACATTGATGTTTCGGTTCACGAAAACACTTTGCTGATTTCGGGCGAACGGAAATGCGAGGAGGAAAAGAGCGGGGCCGAGTACTACCAATGCGAGCGCTATTTTGGAAAATTCCAGAGAAGCATTGCGCTGCCCCATACCGTGGACACGAGCAAAGTCGAGGCGAAGTATAAAGACGGCATTTTGACCGTGACTTTGCCCAAGAGCGAACAGGCCAAAGCAAGGCAGATTCAAATCTCCGGCGATTAATCCTGCCGCCGAGTCCGAGTTCGA
This sequence comes from Verrucomicrobiota bacterium, assembly GCA_040754135.1. Lineage (GTDB taxonomy): Bacteria > Verrucomicrobiota > Verrucomicrobiia > Limisphaerales > SIBE01 > JBFMDG01. Next base: position 5,154 of record JBFMDG010000434.1, on the reverse strand, counting down.
TGCTTCCATGCAGCTTACGCGAGAATGGCGTCGCGGTGTTTTTCGCGAGCGATCGAGGGGTGTGGCGGGCGTGAGCTGAAGCTCGATTGACATTGGCTGAAGAATCCTTATGACGAGCCGCGATGAGCGACTCGCTGGAATTTCGGGCCATTGTCATTTTTGCTTTTACTTACATTCTGATCAGCGGGCGACGGCTAAAGATTCTCCCACTCAACCGTCCGGCGGCGGCCCTCCTCGGCGCGGTATTGATGGTGGCGACAGGAGTAATAACTCCTGAGCAAGCCTACCGCGCGGTGGATTACGACACCTTGGTGCTGCTGTTGGGGATGATGATCATTGCCGCCTATCTCTTTCTGGCCGGATTTTTTGATTGGGCTGCGGATTGGATTTTACATATTGCGCGCACACCGCAACGCCTCCTCCTCTACCTGATTCTCACGTCTGGAATTCTTTCCGCATTGCTGGTCAACGACACCGTTTGCCTGATGCTCACCCCGTTGGTTGTGGCTGTGATTGTGCGCGGACGCTTGCCATTGCCGCCTTACTTGCTCGCGTTGGCCATGAGCGCCAATCTCGGCAGTGTCGCCACCCTCGTGGGAAATCCGCAAAATATGATCATTGGCAGCCATTCGAACATTTCCTTTTTGCGTTTTTCCGCGGCTCTGCTGCCGGTGGCGATCGCAGGGCTCGCCATTCAATTTGCTGTGCTCCGATTCGGATTTCGCGAGCAGCTCGGCGCTCAACCGGTCGTGCCGGCTCAAAGCGCGCCTCGTGCCCTGGACCGACGGCTCACCGCGCTTGCTTTTCTTGTGCTTAGTGGGGTGTTCGCCGGCTTCGTCGCCGGCCTTGATCTCGCGTGGACAGCCTTGGCGGGCGGCACGCTGGTGATGGTCCTGGCCCGGCGCGATACGCACGAGGTGCTCAAGCTTGTTGATTGGCATCTGCTCGTGTTTTTTGCGGCATTGTTTGTGGTGGTCGAAGGACTGAATGGCACCGGATTGCCGAACGATATCTATTCCGGCATGCGGCATCTGTTCGGAACGAGCGAAACATCTCAAGCCTGGAACCTCGCGTGGTTTTCCGCCTTGGGCTCGAACATTTTCTCGAATGTTCCCTTCGTGCTGGTGGCCGGAAAATGGATCCCAAACTTCACCAACCCCGAACTCATGTGGAAAGTGATGGCCCTGGCCACGACGTTTGCCGGCAACCTGACTCTGCTCGGTTCGGTCGCGAACATCATCGTCGTCGAATCGGCCCGCGGCCATTGCGAAGTGGGATTTTGGGACTACGCGAAATTTGGCATTCCGATCACCCTCCTCACTACCGTCATCGGAATGGCCATTCTGCTGCTGATTTCGTAAATCTTAAGTTGTGCCACGGTTGGATGGGCATCTTGACTGGCGGATCGGCGAGGCGCGCGTCGCCTACCTTTATCGGCCGCGTTTTCGAGGAATCAGTTTCAATTCAGGAATGAGCATCGGCATCCGCGGTTCGATTTCGCCTGGGCAGACAACGGCCACTTCGTCCGGATGCGGCTTTGGCACGATGACCAACGCAGAATAGGGGATGGATCGATAAACGCCCGGAGGAACTTGCGGTGTAGCACGGAGGCATTTTCGCGATGCGACCGCCGGCTGGAATTGCGAAGTGACCCAGTCGGTGATTTTGATTTTTGATTCCGGAGGAGTGCCGCTCAAATTGGAACCGGCCATTCCTGCGGCGGCGAGGATTACCCAAGTCATTCGTTTCATACCGCGTCAGATGGAAAAATTTCCGGCGCTGCTCCAGCAAATTCCAGGGCGTTCATGGCATCACGCTCAGTCGATGGTATAGTTCGCCCATGCGATTGAGCCAAGGATTCATTCATCTCGCTGTCGGTTTCACATTCTCACTCATCCAAAATTTTCATACGCCGGCCTTGGCGCAACCACGCCTCGAGGCAAGCGGTCATTCCGCAACGGCCGCTGCTGCTTCCATCGAACCGGTCCAGGCTGCGCGCAACCCGCTGCGTTTGCCGCAAGTGGGCAATCATGAATTGCGGATTCTGACTCCCACCTTGCTTGAATTGTTTCTCGTCACCACAAAGGGCCCCGATCCCGCGCGAGTCACGGAATGGGATTTTGTCGATGAAAAGTTCAAACTTCGTTTGCCGGCGGCGACGGAGTTTGCCGTCGAGGTGAACGGGGCGAAAGTCGATGTGGAATCGGTCGGATTCAGGCGGCGCGTGATTTATGCGCCGCTCAAACAACGCGACCTGCGCATTGGAAACGCGCTGTTTCTTGAACTGACCCGTCCCATTCCAGAGGGCGCGGAGGTCGAAGTATTCAATCCTGGGGGGCGCTTGTGGGGCCGCCGCCAATCATTTCAAGCCGTTCTGAATCCTCAGCGATGGACTCCGGCCATTCACGTGAATCATGTGGGTTACCACCCCGATCTGCCAAAGCGTGCCATGATCGGCTATTTCATTGGCAGCCTCGGTGAAATGAAACTTCCCCCCACCGCGAGCACCAGCGGATTCAAGCTCATCGACGTTCCATCGGGCGAAGAGAGATTCTCCGGCAAATTGAAATTGCGGCGCGACGTCGGGTTTACTTTCCCGTGCTATCAAAATGTCGTCGAAGCGGATTTCACCGAATTCAAAACGCCGGGCGAGTATCGCCTGCTCGTGCCCGGCATTGGAGTTTCGTTTCCTTTTTTTATTCATGAAGGTGTGGTCGCCTGTTTCGCCAAAACGTATGCGCTTGGGCTTTATCAACAGCGATGCGGCGCCAGCATCGGGTTGCCCTTTTCACGATTTGGCCATCGTCCCTGTCACGTCGCGCCCGCGGAAGTTCCCACGAAGCAACATGAAACAGTCAACCATTTCCTGAAAGAGATGTCGTCGAATGCCGCTGACGATAAACGTCACACCGCGCCTCCGCTGCGCCACGTGGATGCTTCGTTATATCCATTTGTAAACGTTGGGCGGGTCGATGTTGCCGGCGGCCATCATGACGCGGGCGATTACAGCAAATACACCATCAATAGCGCGCAATTGATTCATCACCTCGTTTTTGCAGCCGATGCGTTTCCCAACGCCGGCGCTTTGGACAATCTCGGTTTGCCGGAAAGCGGCGATGGGCGAAGCGACCTGTTGCAGGAAGCCAAATGGGAGGCCGATTTCCTCGTGAAAATGCAGGACAAAGACGGTGGATTTTACTTTTTGGTTTACCCGCGCAACCGCGCCTATGAAGACGACGTGCTGCCCGATCCCGGAGATCCGCAAGTGGTGTTTCCAAAAACGACGAGCGTCACTGCTGCGGCTGTGGCGGCGCTCGCGCAAACGGCTTCTTCACCGCTTTTCAAAAAGCAGTTTCCGGCGGAGGCCGCGCGTTACCTGGCGAAAGCGAAATTGGGCTGGGCTTTCCTTGAAAAAGCCATCGCCCATCACGGCCGCGACGGGGCTTATCAAAAAATCACCCACTACGGAAATGAATTCCGACATGAGGACGAACTGATCTGGGCAGCGACAGAACTTTTTCTGGCCACGGGCGATCCGAAATTCGCGAAGGAATTTCTTGGCCTTTTTGATCCGGAAGATCGCGAAACGAAACGCTGGACCTGGTGGCGGATGTTTGAAGCGTACGGCTGTGCCATTCGGAGTTACGCCTTTGGCGCTCAGACGGGGCGGATCAAACCGGATCAGCTCGATGCCGCTTATCTGGCGAAATGCCGCAGCGAAATCCGGGCTGCGGCCCAGGATCAAGTCCGTTTTGCACGTGAGTCCGCTTACGGAACCAGTTTTCCAGATCCCAGCAAACGCTTTCGCCCCGCGGGATGGTATTTTTCCCTCGATCGCGCATTCGATATTGCAGTGGCGGCAAGCCTCGATTTGCCGGAAGTGAAATTAACTCAAGGCGAATGGCTCGATGCGATGGTGAGCAACCTCAATTATGAAGGGGGCTGCAATCCAGTGAACGTTTGTTATCTGACTGGGCTTGGCTGGAATCGGCCTCGTGACATTGTTCATCAGTATGGACAAAATGATCGGCGCGCGTTGCCACCCTCCGGAATTCCCATCGGCAATGTGCAAGCGGGCTTTCAATATTTGCATCATTACCAAAAGGAACTGGGCGCTTTGTCGTTTCCTCCCGACGGCGCTGAGGAGGCGCCATATCCGTTTTACGATCGCTGGGGTGACAGCTTTAATGTGACGACTGAATTTGTGGTCGTGAATCAGGCGCGCGGATTGGGCACACTCGCCTGGCTGATGGGGCAGACACCGGTCAAAAGCATTCCGGAAAAACCATTCAAAGCAACCATTGTCGGAATCTCGGATCGTGTGTCATCCGGCGGGGTGCTCGATTTGCGCCTGAACGCAAAAGGCCGCGATTTGAAAAGCGCGCGGGTCGTTTGGGAAGGCCGCGATTTGCAGCCCACGATCGGTGAGCAGGTGAAATATCGCGCCACCAATCCTGGACGCCACTGGATCGAAGTGGAAGCGCATTGGGCGGATGGACAACGGGCCATAGCCATCGCTGAATTTTCGGTCAATTCCCCGTAGGTGCTGGAGAACGAATCGTCCCCACTTTGCCTGCCTGGCCTTCACCGGTTCGCCGAAAGTGATGTTCGCTGCGGACAATGTGAGGCCATTCGAGGGAATCGTTGAGCCGCGCAGACAAACGATTCAAATGTGGCGAGCGGGCAAAACTTTGAAGACAAAAAATGGTTCCGGGCTTGCGGCCCGGAACCATTACCCAAACGAACCAACGATTCCTCCCGAAAGTGATTAGCGCGTCAGGAATCCGGAGGTAACGAGCGCTTGCGTTGCCTTGAAACCCCAAACCAGCGCCGCTCCGCTGCACAGGACGAAAATGGCCAGGGCTATTTGCTCCCAAACTCGGCCACGCCGCAGTTCGATCGAAGCGTAGTTCCCCACAAATCCCGCTCGGGCAAAATTCCGATCCACGCGGCCAGTGCTTGAACTTCGATCGCGTGTCTCGATGGGATCGAGTGGCGTGGCGTGGCACGCTTTGAGGACCGCCCGTGGCGTGGCGAGGGCGGGACCGCCTGCGACACAGCATGATTTTGGGGAGGGAATGAGTCGTCCTTCGCGGACATTGCTCGTTCTGGACTGGCTCAGTGTATTCATTGGATCAACGTTCATTTGTTTAT
>JBFMDG010000433.1:0-6519 GCA_040754135.1 Verrucomicrobiota bacterium | reverse complement strand
ACCCAGGGCGGCGGCCTGGGCGGCCTTGCCCTGGGCTATTATCTTGCTGCCCCTTCAAGGCGCCCGAAAGGCGAACACTACTAAAGACTGTATTGCTGCGGAGCGAAGCCGAGCCAGTAACGACAGCATTGGTTGAACAAGCCCGAAGTTTCGTGAGCGCACGCCAGCGGCAACGCTGCACCGAATGCGCGAGGAGCGCGATGACGTTGCTGTTTCAATCGGATGACGCAGGCGCGCTCCCTCCAACAATAGAAATCACTCATACCGCAGCGCGTCGATCGGATCGAGGCGGGCGGCTTTGCGGGCGGGATAAAACCCGAAAAAGATCCCGATGCTGGCACTCACCGTGAAAGCGATCGCAATCGAGTCAGGGGAAATCATGGTCGGAAAACCAAAAAAACGCGTCAACATATTCGAGCACCAGATGCCGCTGGCGATGCCGAGCAGTCCACCGGCCACGCTGAGCACGACCGCTTCGGTCAGGAATTGCATCAGCACATCGCTGCCGCGGGCGCCGACGGCCATGCGCACACCGATTTCGCGAGTGCGTTCGGTCACGCTCACGAGCATGATGTTCATGATGCCGATGCCGCCGACGAGCAGGGAAACGCTGGCGATCACGCCCAGCACGATGGTCATGATGCGCGAGGTGGCGGTGAACGTCTCGGTTAATTCCTGCTGCGTCATGACCATAAAATCGGGGTCGCGGCCATCGGGAATTTTGTGGCGTTGCAGGAGCAGTTGCGTGATTTCTTCCTTCACGTTGTCGAGAGCCGACGGACTTGCGGCCTGGACATAGAAAGAACGGAAAGTCGTTCCACCGGTCAAGCGTTTGAGCGCGCTGGTGTAGGGCACAAGCAACACATCGTCCTGGTCGCTTCCAAAACCGCTGGTGCCTTTGGGCGCCAGTTCACCGACGATCGTGAATGGGGCGTTTTTGATTCGGATCACCTGTCCGACGACGTCTGAGCCTTCTCCAAACAGGGTTTTAACCGCGGTAGCGCCGATGAGAGCGACTTTGTTGGCGTTGCGAATGTCGGCTTCCGTGAAGTTCACTCCGTTGCGAATGGGCCAGGAACGGATATCGACGTAATCGACGCCAACCCCCTGGATTTGGATGTTGTTGTTTTGATTTCCAACCGCCACCTGAGCGAAAGAGCGGACTTCGGGACTGACGCCATGAACACTGCTAATTTCATTTTGGATGGCGAGCAGGTCGCCTTCGGTCAGGGTTGGGGCGCTGCCAAAACCCATGCGAAATCCGCCGCGGCTGACAGTGCCGGAGAGCACTTGAACGATGTTTTGACCCAGACTGGCAATGCGCGCTTCGACTTGCGCTTTGGCGCCTGCGCCCATGCTGACGCCGGCAATGACCGCGGCGACGCCGAAAATAATGCCGAGCATGGTCAGGAGCGTCCGCAGCAGATTCCGCCGCAGCGCGCGGATGGCGATTTTGAGCGTGGCCAACAGGATCATGGGTCAAGGAGTCAATTGCACGGCTTGCTGTTCCAGATCGAGTTTCTTGAGTTCCTCGACTGCGGATAGGCGCTGTTCGACTGGCTTATCGCTGACCACGCGGCCATCGCGCATGATGATCACGCGCGCGCAATAACGGGCGATATCGAGTTCATGTGTGACCATGATGATGGTCATGCCGCGGCGATTCAGGTTTTGGAAAATATCCATGATCTCAATGCTGGTGCGGCTGTCGAGATTGCCGGTGGGTTCATCGGCGAGGAGGAGTTTTGGTTCATTGACAAGCGCGCGAGCAATGGCCACGCGTTGTTGCTGTCCGCCGGAGAGTTGATTGGGATGATGATCGGCGCGGTCGCCGAGGCCGACAAGTTCAAGCGCTTTCATGGCGCGTTCGCGTTGCACGCGGCCGGAGATGTGAGGCCGCGAATAGAGCATGGGAAGCTCGACATTTTCGAGCGCGGAAGTGCGGGAGAGCAGATTGAACCCTTGAAAAACGAAACCGATTTTCAAATTCCGTAGATCGGCGAGTTCATCGCGATTCAACTCGTTCACGTTCACACCATCCAGCAGGTACCGTCCTCCGGTCGGCCGGTCGAGACAGCCAATGGTATTCATCATCGTCGATTTGCCCGAGCCGCTGGCGCCCATGATGGCGACAAATTCGGAGGGGGCAATTTCGAGTGAAACGCCGCGCACGGCGTGGACTTCCACTTCGCCGGTTTGATAGGTCTTCCGGAAATCCTCGAGCTTGATGACGGGCTGCATCGACGCGGTTTGAAAGATGGGCTGTTACCGTCGCGGCCCGCCGAAGGGGCTGCCGCCAAATCCTGGTGGACGCATAGTTGGGCTGGAAGCAGCCTCTGGCATGGCGAGGTTGGTGACGACCTCGTCGCCTTCCTTCAAACCTTCCAACACTTCACTGTTGGTTCCGTCGGAGATTCCGGTCTTGATTGTCACCGAGCGGAGCACCTGTTTGGTTCCGCCGGTTGGGGTTTTTTCCTTCTCGAGCAAGTAAACGGTGCGAGTCATTGGACCGTCTTGCTGGGCGCGAGGGCCTTCGCCGCCGCCGGCGAACATCATTCGGCCGCCGCCACCAAAACCGCCACCTTCGCCACCGCCTTCGGCCATGCGCGCGCGCATGCGATCACGGATTTGGCGGTATTGCTCCCGTTGTTCGGGCGTGAGCGAGTCTTCATATTTGCGGCGCTCCTCGTCGGTTGGCCGGCGGCGCTCAGCCTGCCAGGGAGGAATGGGCAAACCGGCGAATGGCCCGCTTGTGGCCAGGGCGACGGTGTTGCTCGTCTGATTTGTCGATCCACCGGTGCTCGTCAAAGCGTTTGTCAATCCGCGAACGACCGCTCCCTCCGGAGGCTTGAAGCGAAACGCGGCGTTGGGAATTTTCAGCACGCCTTTGCGTTCGGCAATGATGATCGAAGCGCCCGCCGTCATCCCCGGACGCAATTTCAAATCGGCGTTGTTCACGTCCACCACCGTGGTGTAGGTCACCACATTCTGATTGGTTGTGGGAGCGTACCGCACCTGTTTGACCGTGCCGTTGAACTGCCGATTGAGAAAGGCGTCCACGGTAAAATTCACGCGTTGCCCGGCTTCGACGCCGCCGACGTCCGCTTCGGAAACGGCCGCTTCGATTTGCATTTTGGAAAGATCGTTCGCGATCAGGAACAGGGTGGGCGTATTAAAGCTGGCGGCGACCGTCTGGCCGACTTCGATGTTCCGCGAAATGACCACGCCATCGATCGGCGCGAGAATGGTAGTGCGATCGAGGTCCACTTTGGAGCGTTCCACGGCGGCCTGGCGGATTTTGACGATGGCCTGGGCCTGGAGCAGATCGACTTCGGCCTGATTGAATTCCGATTCGGAAATCAATTTGTTCTTGTGGAGTTCCACGGCGCGTTTGTGATTTAACTTTGCGAGTTCCAACCCGGCTGTGGCGTTGGACAGTTCGGCCTCGGATTGGGCCAGGGCGCGTTCGTAAGTGGCGGGATCGATGCGCGCGATCACCTCCCCCTGCTTTACCGGCGAATTGAAATCGACATTGATTTCGATGATCGTGCCCGAAATCTGGCTGCCGACCTGGACATTGCGCACGGGGGTGAGCTGCCCGTTGGCGGTGACGGATTGAACGACATCGCCTTTGCTGATTTTTGCGGTGCGATAGTCGATCTGTTTTTCCTTGGGTTTGAAATAGTACCAAGCGCCGGCTCCGGCCAAGGCCGCGAGCACCAGGAAAATAAAAAAAGCTTTGGTCCAGTTGAAGGATCGTTTGGCCATACGGGCGAGCTAATCTGTCGGTTGTTCCCGGCGGAGGTCAACGCTTTGAACCCCTTCGAGCCGGTTTATCTCACTGACGACATCGGCTGGAGCGGTTCCGTTACGCAGCCGCATCTTGAAATTCACATCCATGGCCGAGCCCTGCCGCGCCGTCGAGACGGATTGAATCTCCTGATAGAGCGCATGCTTCTCGAACACGGGAGCAAGCAACGTCTCCGGTTTGTGCCCCAAGCCAATCCGAATCGCCAGATAACATTCAGAGTCCTCCCAATTCGTCACCACTCGCCTGGGCCGGACCAACAAGGCCGCCGCCGCCACGATAATTAATCCAACGATGGCCACACGCAAATGGTTCGCTCCCACCGCCATTCCAACCACCACCGCAAAAATTACAAACGCTGTGTCTTGCGTGTCCTGAACGACCGTGCGGAATCGAACAATCGACAGCGCGCCCACCAGACTGAACGCGCGCGCAACATTATCGCCAATGACTTGCGTCACCATCGCGATCAGAATGGAAAGCAAAACCAGCGTCGGCGGAAAGGTCGGCGCGACCGCTTTCGGACCGCGCGTGTATCGGTAAACGGCCGCGACGGCACAACCGAAAAGAAACGAGAGAGCCAGGCGGGTAAACAGTTCTTCGAGCGAGAGTTGAGGGGTCCCGTTATCCGAAGAGGATGTCAGCCATTCGGGCATTGATCAGGTGTCGAGATTGAATTCTTGCGCTTCGTTTCGTCTGGCGTTTGGTTGCGTTAAATCGCGATTACGGACGATGCTGCTGACCGGAAAGCAAACTCAAATCAAGCGATGAACGCCAGAGAATTCGGGAAGGGTCGCTCGTTAGCTGGTTATTCGGCGGAGCCGCCGGAGTCAGGTAATCTGGATTTGGATCGGTTTTCGACACGCGCCTCCAGACCCGCTGCGGGGCTTGGATCGGGTTTCGGCTCGGTTGGTTTGACGAGGTCAGGCAGACAAGTCTGAATCGTCAGCCGGTATTTAGAGACGGCTTGAGGTTGAAGTTGCAGATCGGCGATCAAAGTTTTGAACAAAGCCGGCAATGTGGACCGGTACTTCAGTTCAACGATGTTCTGTCCATCGAGCAGTTTCAATCCTTGATCCACACACGGAACGACCAGGCCGTTGACGAGCTGGCAATGCACATCGCGATCGACCGTCAATCGCACCGGGCCGTCGCTGGTGATCCCGACTCGGGCAACGCGGCTGTAGCGAATCAGGCATTTCGGTTCCAATTGCCTGGCCAAAAGCCGCCGATGAAACCAGAAACCTTCCCATTTTGGATCGGGCGCTTCGACTTTGAGTTTCAGGAGCGCCTCGGGCGGAACCAGCGTCCGCCGCTTTAAAACGCGTCCGCTGACTTTGAGTTTGCGTTCGAGGAACAATCCGTCATCGGTCCCATACCGCCGCATCCGGTATTTGGCCTTCGCGTAAGAACCCTTCCGATGAAAAACGTCAAAATCCGGCGTGTCGAAATAAAGGCTTTGCACAAGGTAACCATCCCCCAGCGCACCGTCCGCATGCGGATCCGGCTGCAATTGTGACCGTGCCCAGGCGAGAACCTGATCTCCTGTTGCCGCCGGCACGAGGAATTTGATTTCGTAAGCAAAATCCCGCTTTTGACCTTCCGGCACCAAAAGCGGACTGGTTTGGAGCAGGGGCGCTGACCCGTTAGAAGACATCCCGAAAGCCTTTCACTCGAGAGATTAAACGGGGCATTCTCATTCCTTGGGAAGAACCCGCAGGGACAAATGGAGTTTCAGGAAAAAAACTTTGCGGATCGAGGCAAGGACCGGATGCTCGATCCCGGTCACACTGGAATTGCGCGGTCAAACGCCGCGCGTCCTCCAAGCAAGATGCGATTTCAAATGTCACTGTGGCAATTTGGGCGTTGAGACTGTCCGGTTTAAAAATGGTGTCGAGAAATTTTTTTAATTCCTTTCGCGTTCACAGTCACAATGGCGGTCGAGTCTCGAGCACGCTTGCTTTTATGAGTTAAACGGATGAGCAACGGTTTTCGTCGTGTTGCAGGCTCGGGTCAAACTCAACGGGATGTCACCGTCACACCCGCGACGGTCCCTTTGGATAAACGACAAGTGGCAACGGAATGAAAAAGCGATCGGAACTGCCATGCGGCCCTTCAAGGTTTCTTCTCGTCCTGCAACCGTTCCCGGCCGCCTGGTTCGGGAGGACCTCCGCGATCCGGCCGGCGGTTCGGTCCGATGCCAGTCATAATTCGGCCGGCTGATTTGCCGTCCAATTGGTCGCGAATCGATTGAGCGCGGGACTCGATCCAGGATTTCAAAGGCGTTCGCAAGCCAGGTCCAGGTCCGGGTCCGGGGCGCGCCCTTGGCGGACCGCCCCGCTCCGATGGATCAGGAGTACTTTGTTCCTTATTCGAGCGTGGGATGGCGGAATTGGACAGTGCCCGTTCGCCAGGTCCAAAAACCGCGCGTTCGAATCGCTCGAGTCCGAGCGTGCGATCCTCATTCACCGCGGATCGCAAAGCGCGCGCGACCGCATCGATATTGGCCAACACACGCTCCGGCTTGAATGGCCCCTCGATCAGGCGCTCGAATTCTTTCAGGTACATCTCTTTCCATTTTGGATCGGCCAGCAGCCGTTCGATGACCGGGTTCCGATTCACATTGGGCTGGCGGATGCTCAGATCGCTTTGATCCGAAGGGTTGCCAGTTCGCCCGGGGCCGCCGGCCATGAATCCACCGAACGCATGGT
>JBFMDG010000432.1:0-6523 GCA_040754135.1 Verrucomicrobiota bacterium | reverse complement strand
CCGACGGCGCCTGCGGGAAAATTCTCCGGTCCACTCGTGGTCACGATGCGATGGATGACCGCGGCTCAAGCGGTGGTTGCCACGCAATTAACGTCCCGCTTTTACATGAACCATGGCGCGCCCATTCACGTGGGCGATCCGCAGGAAATTGGCGCCGACCTTCTGCATCCGCTGCACGGTCCGATTGTCGAAAGCATACCTTCCGGTGTGGTGCCGGTGTTTTGGGCCTGCGGTGTGACACCGCAACGCGCCGCGCTCGCTTCGAGCGTGGAAAGGATGATCACGCACGTTTCCGGGCACGCTTTCATCACCGATCTGAAGGCCGATCAGATTTGCCTGCCATGAAGTTCACGACACCAAGCCCCACGCCGCGGACTATTGATCCGGCCACTGCCTGGACAATATGAGCGCTCCCGCCCTTCGCACAACGGTCGTCGGCAGTTATCCCATTCCTTGCTGGCTGGCGGCCTACCCGACCGCTCCGAACCTTCGAGACGCGCTGCTGGTCGTGCTGAAAACTCAGGAATTGGCCGGGTTGGATGTTCTTTCCGATGGCGAACTTTGCCGATTTGACGTCAATCACCCTGAGACCAATGGCATGATCGAGTATTTTACCGGGCCGCTTGCGGGAGTGGACCGAGCGCTCGGCCGTGAAGAGTTGGCGGAATTTCGGAAGCAGGCTGGCACGCGCTTTCGCACGCAGCCGGCGGGCGTCGTGCGCGGCCAACTGGGCGAAGGGACGTTGAACTTGCCGGCAAGTTGGGAACGCGTAAAAAACCTCACCACAAAACCGCTCAAGTTTACCGTCACCTCTCCCTACATGCTGGCGAAAACGTTGCTCGACCGGCATTACGGCCAGCTTTGGACATTAAGCATGGATCTCGCAGAAGTATTGCGCCGGCAAATCGAAACCATCGATGCCGCGGTGATTCAAGTGGACGAAGCGCACATCACGGGCCATCTCGAAGACGCCCCCTGGGCGCATGAACCGATCAATCATGTGCTGAAAGCGGCGCGTGGCGAGAAAGCCGTTCACCTTTGTTTCGGCAATTATGGTGGACAAACCATTCAACGCGGTGATTGGCATCGCTTGCTCACTTTCCTGAATCGCCTCGAAGTCGATCATCTCGTGCTCGAATTCGCCCGGCGCGGTTACGAGGAACTCCCGGTTTTTCGAGAACTCCGCCCCGGCATCGCCCTGGGAATTGGCGTGGTGGACATCAAAGATAACGCCGTCGAATCGCCTGACGAAATCGCCCGGCGCATCGAGCACGCCGTGCAAGTCCTCGGCGCGGACCGCATCCGCTGGGTGCATCCTGATTGTGGTTTCTGGATGCTCCCGCGCCCGGTGGCCGATCGCAAGATGGCGGCGCTCGTTCAAGGGCGTGACCTTTATTGCGGCCAGTAGCATGCCTGCGCCGGTGTCTCGACCGCATTTGAAAACGAAGCGATTCTCGACGCCCTCTTCGAGCGTTCGCTTTCCGCAAACAACACATCCGAACACATCCGCAGAGCGCATGAAAAAGCAGGAGTCTCTCGACAACCCGAGGAGATTTAGGGTTTCATACAAATCGAAATCCATGTTCACAAGATCGATGGACGAACATTTTGGTTTTGCAGGCTGCCTATGACGTTCAGAACTCGCCATCCAGTTTCCGCTGCTTCGCATGGCGATTCATTTCGTCCGGAGCGTTTCATTGGTCGCGCTTCGCCCCAAAGGAATTTCCCGCATCACGCTCAAATTCTTCATGAAAACTGACGCTCCGACGGCCACCGCGGCCCACCCCAGCCAAACGCTCACGCGAAATCAATGGATGGTTCTGCTCGCGGCATTTCTGGGCTGGCTTTTTGATGGATTTGAAATCGGCCTTTTTCCGGTCGTGGCCAGGCCCGCGCTGTTAAGCATGCTGCCCACCAGTGGAGACGCCGCCGTTGGACCTTGGATGGCCAAAATCACCGCCTGTTTTCTGATCGGCGCGGCTTGCGGAGGGTTGGTGTTCGGCTGGCTCGGCGATCGGATCGGTCGCGTGCGCGCCCTCGCGGTCAGCATCCTGGTTTATTCACTGTTCACCGGCCTCGGTTACTTTGCCCAAGTGCCGTGGCATCTCGGTTTTTTCCGGTTCATCGCTGCGCTCGGCATGGGTGGTGAATGGGCTTTGGGCGTGGCCCTTGTCATGGAATGTTGGCCGGAAAAATGGCGCCCGCTCCTCGCCGGAGCCATCGGCGCCGCGGCCAATTGCGGATTCCTGCTCGTCGGAGTGGTCGCCAAAATCTGGAAAGTGACGCCCGATTCGTGGCGTTGGATGTTTCTCGTCGGGGCCGCTCCGGCCTTGTTGGTTTTTTTGATTCGCTTGTTTGTCCCGGAATCAGAGCGCTGGCAAGCCTCGGTGCGCAAAAGCGGTGTGAGCCGGCCGGTGCGGGAAATCTTTGCGCCGGCGCTGCGGAAGAACACGATTTTGGCCATCATTTTTGCTTCGGTGGCTTTGATTGGCACCTGGGGTTCCGTGCAATGGGTCCCGCTTTGGAGCAATCAACTCGTCTCGAACCGCGAATTGGCGCGCCTCAAAGCCGAACATCCCGAATGGTACCGCGCTCCCGAATTGAACGCCGCCGACGCCCAGGCGCGTCAGGCCGCAGAACAAAATGCGCGCGCCCTGGCCGGCGCCGCTTCGGCCGATGCGCAAATGGTTCAAGGCTTCGGAGCCATTGTCGGCACGCTGCTCGCGCCTCTGATCGGCGCGTGGCTCGGCCGGCGCGTGGCTTATTTCATTCTTTGCACGGCCTCCCTGATTGTGACGGCGATTTTGTTCCGCACCTTTCACGATTTTGGAGGCGCGTTTTTGGGCATGTCCTTTGTGGTGAGTGCGGCGACGGCATCGTTTTACGGCTGGTTTCCGCTCTATTTTCCGGAATTGTTTCCCACGCGAGTCCGGGCCACCGGCCAGGGTTTGTGCTATAATTTCGGGCGGATTTTTGCCGCGGGTGGCGCTATGGTGCAAGGCGAGTTGGTGTCTGCCTTCGGTGGCAGCTACGCTCAAGCCGGAGCCATTGTCACCCTGATTTATTTGCTTGGGATGACGATGATCTGGTTCGCTCCCGAAACAAAAAATCAACCGTTGCCCGAATAATCGCGTGGCGGAAGAAGTCAGTGTCACGTTGAAAATGCCCAAAACCGCGCTGCCTGTTTCACATTTTGAATTGTTGCCCGCATGCGGAGCGCGAAACCGATTGGCCCGGCCGCGAAACACCTTGCAACGATCGAACGCGTGGCGCCGAAGCCAAAGCCCCATCCTGACTGCGGTTTGTCCGCGCACTACAAAACAGAGGAGGGGCATCGGGGTTCATGCGCAGCCGCGGAGGCATTTTCCGCGCAGGATCGAGCCATGCCAAACGGGCATTTCCTGTCCCAAAAAACTCTCCCTGGAAACTGTTTACCGCAGGTGCGCGGTTGGTTTAATCTCTTTTCTGATTACGTCCTGAACACATGAACTCGGTTGCATTCGATCGCTTCTTTGGAAGAGTGGCCACCCTCTCGATCGCGCTGGCTATCGCGCTGCCCAGCCTTTGCAATGGCGCCGTTTCCCCCGGCAAAGGAAAAAAGACCGTCAATTTCAACAACGACATCCGACCTATCCTTTCTGAATATTGCTTCGCCTGCCATGGTCCGGACGAAAAAGCGCGCAAAGCCAAATTGCGTTTCGATCTGAAGGAAGAGGCATTCAAACCGGCCAAATCCGGTGATCCAGCCATCGTTCCGGGCAGTCCGGAAAAGAGTTCGTTGATTGCGCGCATTACTTCGACCGATCCCGATGAAGTGATGCCGCCGCCGGAAACGAAAAAGAACTTGAGCCCGGCGCATGTCGAAATGCTGCGGCGTTGGATTGCCGAGGGCGCGGAATGGGCCGGCCATTGGGCTTACGAAAAACCGGAACGACCCGAGGTTCCGAAAGTGAAAGCGAAGCGATGGCCGCGAAATGAACTGGACCATTTCGTATTGAAACGTTTGGAGAACGAAGGACTGAAACCGGCTCCGGAAGCGGATAAACCCACCCTGGCGCGGCGCGCCGCTTTGGATCTCACCGGCTTGCCTCCCAGCATCGAAGAGGTGGACCAATTCCTCGCCGACAAATCGCCCGATGCTTACGAAAAGCTTGTGGATCGTTTGCTCGCCTCGCCGCGCTATGGTGAACATCAGGCGAAATCCTGGCTCGATGCCGCGCGCTACGCCGATTCGCACGGATACCACATCGATTCTCAGCGGGATATTTGGGCTTATCGCGAATGGGTCATCCGTGCCTTCAACGAAAACAAACCTTTCGATCAGTTCACCATTGAACAACTCGCCGGCGACTTATTGCCCGATGCCTCGGTCGAGCAAAAAATCGCTTCCGGCTACATCCGTTGCAACATGAGCACCGGCGAAGGCGGCGCCATCGAAGCCGAATACGCGGCCAAGTACGCCTTCGACCGCACCGAAACGACGGGCACGATTTGGATGGGACTGACATTGCTCTGCTCACGGTGCCACACCCACAAGTACGATCCGATTCAGCAAAAGGAATATTACGGGCTGCTCGCGTTTTTTAACAATCTGAACGAACCCGTCATGGATGGGAACCGGCCCAACCCCGATCCGTTTGTCAAATTGCCCAGCAAGGAACAGTCGGCGCGTTTGGATTGGCTCAGGAAGCACATCGCGGAGGGGCAAGGGAAAATCGACGGCCCTGCGCCTGAGCTCGATACCGCGCAAACCAATTGGGTCGAACAATGGCACACGCGTTTGAGCAAGGATTGGGCGGCGCTTCGGCCGGCGGTTTTCAAGTCAACCGTGACCAATGGCGCGCAACTGAAACAACTCGATGACGGCTCGATTCTCGCCGAGGGCAGCAACCCCGAGCAGGATGTGTATGAACTGACGATCCCGCTTCAACCGGGCGCATTGGCCGCCGTTCGACTGGAAGCGCTGCCTCACGAGTCGCTTCCCAACAAGGCGATTGGCCGCGCGGACGATGGCAAGTTCCGCCTTTCGGAATTTGAAGCGGAATTACTGCTGCCCGGGCCTGAAGGCAAAACCAATCCGCCACCGCAAAAATTGAAATTCACCCAGGCAGTGGCCGATGCGGCGGAAGGCGATAACGCCATCGATCGCGCCATCGATGGCAAAGCCGAGACGGCCTGGGGCACGGATGCCTCAACGGAGGCGCGACATGCGGTGTTTGTGTTGGGCGAACCGCTGGCCATTCCTGACAAAGCAGAGCTGCGGATTCGTTTGCGGCACGAAGCGACCAAATCGAAAAACAACCTGGGGCGATTCCGTCTGGCGGCGGCGCAGAGCCCGGAATTGGTGCGGTGGTTCAATCCGCCGAGATTTGAAGAGTGGAAAGTGGTGGGCCCATTCAAGAGCGAAGGGTTGCACGCGGGTTACGAGAAAGTTTACGAGCCGGAAAAGGAGATCGACCTCAAGAAATCGTATCCCGGGGTGCGCGAGGAAATCCGCTGGAATGGAAGAGGAGATTTGGCGGACGGGAAAAACCATTTGTTTGTCAATGAACTCCATGGCGTTCACGGCGTGTTTTACGCCCACCGAGTGATCCATGCGCCCTCTGATCTGAAAATGGAATTCACCTTGCGCGCGGACGATTTGTTCAAAGTCTGGCTCAACGGCCAGCTCGTTCATGAACGCTCGACCGTGGATAACACCAACCCTTCCGCGCGATTCACCGTCGATCTCAAGAAAGGCGAAAACAAGCTGCTGGTCAAAGTGGTCAATCATCAGGGCGCAAAATATTTTGCCTTCAACAAAGCGCTCGAAGGATCGGAAAGCCTCCCGGCGGATATCGCAGCCATTCTCGCCACCACTCAAAAATTGTCCGGTTCCAACTTCACGAAAGTGCGGAACCATTATCGCCGATCGCATTCAGCGGAATTCAGGCAAACATTCGAAAACGTGGAAAAGTGGCGCGAGGAAGAAGGAGCCATTGACCGTGCCATTCCCACCACCATGGTCGCGAAGGAAGCGGAAAAAAGGCGCGACACGTTTCTTCTCATGCGGGGCGAGTATGACAAACCGGCGGACAAAATTTCTCCCGGAGTTCCAGCTATTCTTCCCCCATTCCCGGCCGATGCGCCAACCAACCGGCTCGGCCTGGCCAAATGGCTCCTTCATCCGGATCATCCGCTGACCGCCCGCGTCACGGTGAACCGTTTGTGGCAGCAGTTCTTCGGCGTCGGCCTGGTAAAAACTTCGGACGATTTCGGCGTGCAAGGCGAACGGCCGTCGCATCCGGATTTGCTCGACTGGCTCGCCACCGAATTCATTCGCACGGGCTGGGACGTGAAGCGCCTTCAAAAAATGATTGTCATGTCGGCGACCTATCGCCAGACCTCGAAGGCCTCGCCTGAATTGCGGGCGCGCGATCCGGAAAACCGTTTGCTCGCGCGCGGCCCGCGCTTTCGCGTGGATGGCGAAGTGGTGCGCGATCTGGCGCTCTACGTCAGCGGTTTGCTTTCGGAAAAACAGGGC
>JBFMDG010000431.1:0-6532 GCA_040754135.1 Verrucomicrobiota bacterium | reverse complement strand
ATCAAAATCGTTTTTAAAACCAAGGACGCGCGCTCGAATGCCGGCGTTTACGTGCGCATTCACGAAGACATTCTCAAGCAGGCCGGCAAGACAGGCGAAGCTTTCACGCGCCTCCCAAACGGCAATCCCACGCCGGAAACACTCGAAAAGGTCAAAGCGTCCGCGGAACGTGAGGAAGGTCCGTGGTTTGCCGTTCATCGCGGTTATGAAGTTCAAATTGCCGGCGCGGCTGATTCGTGGCATCGCACCGGAGCGATCTATTCTCTCGCTCCCTCCGCCGTGGAATCCAAAAAAGCGCCCGGAGAATGGCAAACCATGATCATCACTCTGGCCGGCGAGCGAATCCTCGTGGATCTCGATGGCCAGCGCACGACTACTTTCGATCCGCGCAGCCGGGATTTGCCGGAACGCAAAGCGTGGCACGAACCGAAGCGGGAACCTAAACGCCCCGAGACCGGTTACATCGGTTTGCAAAACCATGATCCCGGCGACGTCGTCTGGTTCAAGGAAGTCAGTGTTCGCCCCTTGCCAGCCGAGTTGCGCGCGCCTTAGCCGTTGCAAAAACAACGCCCATCCTGTTCGCAGCGTGCTGCGGCTCCAATGCCGGCAGCCATGAGAAACTGTGTTGACCCGCTCTCGAAATAACACCGCCTGCCCGGCAAACAAAACGCGAGATCATTCCGCCGCTCCCGGCCGTGGCGATATTGCAGCGACGCATCTTTGCCTCAGTGGCGTTCCAGAATATGAAACCCAAGGTCATTGGCATCGGTGAGGTGCTTTGGGATTTGCTTCCCTCGGGAAAACAATTGGGCGGAGCGCCGGCGAATTTTGCATATCACGCCCGTGCCTTGGGCGCAGACGCCTGGATCCTCTCGCGGGTTGGCGAAGATTCCGATGGCCTTGAAATCATCCATCGGCTGCAACAACTCGGTGTTTCCACCAAGGGCCTTGAAATCGATCCTGCTGCTCCGACAGGAACGGTCTCCGTCGAAGTTGCGCCCGATGGCCAACCCCGTTTTACGATTCATGAAAACGTCGCGTGGGACCGCCTCGCCGGCGAGGAAAACGCGCGGCGTTTGGTGGCCCAGGCGGACGCTGTTTGTTTCGGCACGCTCGCGCAACGCAGCGAACGGTCGCGAGCCGCGATTCAAAAGCTCGTTTCCAGCTCGCGCCAAGATGCGCTGCGCATTCTGGACGTGAATTTGCGGCAGCATTTCTTTTCGCGCGACGTGCTCGAACAATCGTTGACTCTTGCCAACGTGACGAAGGTCAACGAGGCAGAGTTGCCGCAGGTTGCGGATTTTTTTGGAATCGGCGGCAATGGCGCGACGCAACTGGCTGAGCTCGCCCATCGTTTCCAACTCAAAGCCGCGGCCTGCACCCGCGGTGGCAACGGCAGCATTCTTATTTCACATGGACGCGTGTCTGAACATCCCGGCGTGTCCACGCGCGTTGTGGACACGGTCGGCGCGGGTGATGCCTTCACGGCTGCAATGACGTTGGGATTGCTCGCCGGATGGGAGTTGGACGTGATCAATGAGCGCGCCAATCGACTGGCAGCGTTTGTCGCGTCATGCGCGGGCGCCACACCGTTGCTGCCGTCGGAATTGCGCGCGGCTTTCGCCTCGAATGAATCTCGGGACATCAGTTCCACATCCTCACAAAAATCATAGCTGCATCTTTGCAAATGAAATCACTTCGAAATGCTTTGCTGATCGTGTTCGTTCTGAGCATGCGCTGCGTTTGGGGCGCGGAGGTTTATCAGGAGCCATGGCGGCCGCAGCTCCATTTTACCCCGGCAAAAAACTGGATGAACGATCCGAACGGGATGGTTTTCTACGACGGCGAGTACCATTTGTTTTATCAGTACAATCCCTTTGGCGATAAATGGGGCCACATGAGTTGGGGGCACGCGATCAGCCGCGATCTGGTCCATTGGCAGCACTTGCCGGTGGCGTTGTATGAAGAGAACGATGTCATGATTTTTTCCGGCAGCGCGGTGGTGGATTGGAAAAACAGCAGCGGCTTTGGCAAAGGAGGCCGCCCGCCGTTGGTGGCCATTTACACGGGACATTACACAAAGAAACCTCTGCAAAACCAGCACATCGCTTTCAGCAACGATCGCGGACGCACCTGGACGAAATACGCCGGCAATCCCGTACTCGATATCGGCGAAAAGGATTTTCGCGATCCGAAGGTCCTGTGGCACGAAGCTTCCAAACGCTGGGTGATGACCGTGGCGTGGCCCGTCCAACGCAAAGTTCGTTTTTACGCTTCACCTGACCTCAAGCAATGGACGCATTTGAGCGACTTCGGCCCTGCGGGATCGACGCATGGCATTTGGGAATGCCCGGATCTGTTTCCGCTCGCGCTGGAGCCAGACTCGAAACGGATCCCTTGGGTGCTCGTTGTCAATGTGGGCTCGGGCGCTCCCGCTGGCGGCTCGGGTTGCCAATATTTCGTGGGGCACTTCGACGGAAACCAATTCACGCTCGATCCCTCTTATCCACAGCCTCAGCCGGAATTCGTGCCTGCGGGAATGGTGTTGGCCGATTTCGAAGCGGAGGATTACGCAGGCTGGCGGGCAACCGGCTCCGCCTTCGGAACGACTCCGGCACGCGGCACTTTGCCCAACCAACAAAAGGTCGATGGCTTTCGCGGGCGCGGTCTTGTGAATTCCTATCGCGACGGGGACGCAAGCGAAGGGGTGCTCACATCACCGGAGTTTGAGATCACCCACGATTACATCAGCTTTCTTATTGGGGGCGGCAATCATGCTGGAAAAACATGTTTAAACCTGCTTGTCGATGGCAACACGGTCCGGACGGCGACAGGTCAGAATGCGGAACGCCTTTCCTGGAAATCGTGGCGCGTGCCGGATCTGCGCGGGCGTCGCGCGCAGCTCGAAATTGTCGATCGCCACACGGGAGGTTGGGGCCACATCAATGTCGATCACATTCTCCTGGCCAATGCGCCGGCTCGGTCCCCAACCGAACCGGCGCTTTGGGCCGACTACGGGCCCGATTTTTATGCGGCGGTTTCGTGGAGCGACATTCCGAAAAAGGATGGCCGCAGATTATGGCTGGGCTGGATGAGCAATTGGCAATACGCCAATGATGTTCCGACCGCGCCGTGGCGCAGCGCCATGTCGTTGCCACGCGAACTGGTTGTTCGGAAGACTCCCGAAGGATTGCGGCTGGCGCAGAAGCCGGTTCGTGAATTGCAGAAATTGCGCGGAAAAAGTTACCGTCTGAACAACGCCTCCGTTGCCCAGGCCAACCAATGGCTCAAGCAAAACCAAATCGCGGGCGATCTGTGGGAAATCCAGGCCGAATTTGCCGTCAACGGAATGGCCGAAGAATTTGGCTTCAACCTGCTCCCGAACTCGAACCAGGTGACAACGCTTCGGTGCGATACGCGAAGAAAAGTCCTGACACTGGATCGCACCCGCTCCGGGCGAATGGATTTCCACGGCGCGTTCAGCGGCGCTTACAAAGCTCCCATCTCGCTCCATGAAAAAACTTTGCGCCTGCACCTCTTTATCGATACTTCATCCATCGAAGTTTTCGCCAACAACGGCGAATCGGTCATGACGACGCTGGTTTGGCCTGCCAGTCAAAGCGGGCCGGCCGAGATTTGGTCGTCGAACTCTGAGCTCACAGTCCGGCGCTTGAACGTCTGGAAATTGAAACCAGCCGTCCCGATCGAATCCAACTGAGTCGAGTTGCTCTCGAAATGAGAGTTCACTGGCAAAAGGGAATTTCGATACCGGCGCCCGCGCATCAGCCGCGTTGACGTGCACCTTTCAAAGAGGAGGCCCGCATCCGAAACGGTGCAACGCCTCGAAAGCCGCGGGCACTTTCGCTTTGGGAGATTTTGCGCTGAATCGAACTGGACTGCTCGCCTGCTCGCACTGCGTTGAGGGCGTTGACGGTGTCCAGTGCATTTTTTTCAACTGCAAATGCAACGGAATGCACTATGCCAATGCCGCTGGAAAAAGTTACTTTGGAGTCATGGGCAAAATCAGAGCATTCCAAGAAGATATCGGTGCCCAACCAAGGTTGCCGCTGTTGAGGACCCGTGCGGGAACTCACGGCTTCACGCTGATCGAACTCCTCGTGGTCATCGCCATCATCGCCATTCTCGCGGGCATGCTTTTGCCAGCGCTTTCACGCGCTAAAGAGAAAGCGCTGCGCGTGCACTGCACCAGCAATCTGCGCCAGATCGGGATTGCAGCTTTGGCTTATGCCGGCGAGGCCAACGATTACCTGCCGATTTGCGGATGGCCCGAAGGCCAAAATCCATGGCAAACTTACAGCGCCTGCCGCGTGCTCCCCGGAACCATGACATTGACGCGCGGTTACATGAGCCTGGGGTTGCTTTTCGGCACGAAAAATATTCCCGATCCGAGAGTCTTTTATTGCCCGAGCAACAAGCGCGTCGGCAACAATTGGGTTTACGATTATTACTCGAAGGTGCCCAACTCCTGGCCTTCAACTCCGCAAGGTTCCGGCGATGAGCAGGTGCGCACCGGCTACAATTATTATCCGCAACTGCTCGAAGAAGCGCCGGTCGCCGGCGTCCTCCTGCCAAAACTTGTTTTCAGCCCAGTCACTCTCGATCCCGGCGGCGCGTTCAAAATGATCCTGGTCAAGCAGGGCTCGATAGATCCTAAGCGAAGCATGTCCACCGATATCATTCACAGTCTGGGCGCCGCCTCACATAAATACAGCGCCTCGCTCGCGGGTTTGAACGCCCTCTTTGGCGATGGGCACGTGGCTTATCAAAATGCGCGCGCCAATCCCAAGTCGTTCGATCCAGCCTTGTGGTCTTATGGCGGCGAACCGATCGGCAACGAACCGCCTCCCAGCCAAACCTGGCGGACGCTCATGAATTCCTGGAAACCTTGAATTCCAAATCCAGAATGCTTCAATTCTGCAGCGCTCAACGCTGAGCTGAGATTCGATAAAACCGCGCCGATCCTGAGGTGGACTCGGTGTAGGAAGTGGAAATCCCCTCCGCAACAATCGTCGCATTGGTGTTCCAAACCACCGCCGGAAGCGATGGAGTGGATAACACCTGATAACTGACTCCCGCCTGTGAATCCCAGGTCAATTTGATCGAATCAGGCGCCACGCGCTGCACGCTCGTAATCGGAAATGGATCGAGCGAAACCGGCGCATCGATGACTTCCACACGAAATTCCGGAAATGTAAAACTGTCCGCGCTCGTCTCCAGCGAATTCACCCGCAGGCCAAAGGAATCAAACCGCCGATAGGCATAGGTCGTATCCGTGATGGTATGCGACCACGAATTGCCCCCGCCCGTGATGGTGGTGGTGACGTCGATGGCATTGATGCCCGTGCGCGCGACCAGGAATTCCAAAGTGTATTCCGTACCCGCTTCAAAGGCAGGAGTTCCGGTCAGTGCGGCGCCTTCCGGACCGCTTCCGAAGGAGTTGTAAGATCCGATCGAGCCCATGAGATTGTCATCATCGAGAAAGGTTCTGGCCAAAATCTGCAGAGGCGTGTTAACCCCGAAAGTGGGGCCGAAATCGAGATTCAACATGTACCCGCGAACCCCGCGGCCATTTCCGCGGCTGCCACCGGCGGCAGAGCCGTCAGCAGTAATCCGCACGCCGCCATCGAAGTAATCGAACAACCCGATGCGCAGACGGGAATTGGCCGTAAAAAAGCCGTAGGAACTAGGAGTGAACGGCAAGGTGACTTTCAACGCGCGGCCCACCGCCAAATGCACGGGAAGATCGCCAGCCTCCACGAAATAACCGAGCCACAAACTCGAACTGCCGCTGATCGGAGTGCCCACCATATTTCCGCCCTGGCCAAACGCCGTCAGATTATCGGTCACCGCCGTGTACCAAACCGAATTGCTCGGCGTGACCGGTGGATTCGCGCGGTCATCAAATCCGAGATCAGGATCTAAAAATGTGTCATTCATCACCACGCCCACCGCGGTTTCCGCCGGCGCGGTCAGCGTCACGGTCGCCGCCGAGGAGGTGGCTTTGGACCCGTCGCAGGCAGTGGTGACGACCGCGCGATATTGGTTGCCATTGTCAGACATCAGTAAAGGCGGCGTGGTGTAACTGGCGGCGGTGGCGCCGGGAATATCCTCCCAGCTTTGGCCGGAATTGGTGCTGCGCTGCCATTGAATTGTCGGCGAACTGCCCTCCGCAGTGACTTTGAATGTGGCCGAGATTTCCGCGCTTTGGGTGACATCGCTTGGATGTTGCGCGACGGCCGCTGCAACGCATTGCCCCACCCAGGGCGTCGCTTCGGCCCATGAGGAAGTGACGCGAAATTCGTCGAATTCGGCATTCAATCCCGAGCCGATAACAAAGCGGCCAGGGCCAGTGCCGCTCTGATCCTCGGCCCCGTCATTTGGATCCGCTCCGACGGAGGCATTGGGAGTGGGCACATCCACTTCATTGGTGCCAAAGCTTGCCGGGGGCGGATTGATCCAAAGATCGTAAATATCGTTTTGGGTTCCGGGGATGATATGCTGGCGAACCACC
>JBFMDG010000430.1:0-6561 GCA_040754135.1 Verrucomicrobiota bacterium | reverse complement strand
CCAAAACGCGATCACAAAGAGCTAAAGTATTGGTTAAACAGTTTGGCGGCGCCCGGCACGAAATAATCGGGAATTCGATCAGTCCGAATCTTCTCTCCTTGGTAAAAACTCCCAACCCAGCGGAGCCACCTGTTTCTTCGTACTTGGTCAGCTAGGAAGGCATCTTCCTCACGATTTGAAAGCGTTTGCGCCCGTTTGCGTCGCCTCAGATCCCACTGATAAAGGTGAATATCCGTTTTGTTCAGATCATTAGAGTAAACGGGGGAATCGACTAGCATTGATGGTTCTGGTTCATCGGAATATGCGAATTGCATCTTCCGGTCACCAAAAGCACGTTTCAAATAATCCGTTGAAAGAAGTGCCATTGGCATTCGAATCAAGTTCCAATTATCAATATTTTCTGAAGTAGTAACAGCCATCTCACCGTCCATAAACACTTCATTCGGGAGCAGTGAATATTTCACCACTTGCACAACTTCTATCCCCATGTCCAGCAAAGTGAAACACAATCGGACATCCGACATTGGCCCCAGAGCAATTCCGTCTCTCCCAATAACAGTGACACTCACGGGTGATCTGTTGATTGTTGGTTCCTTTAATTCGCCATCCCTCATATTTAAGCCATCGTAGCGCTTGCGTAGTTTTCTGTAGGTATCGATGTACTGCCTTGCGCAATCGGCGGGCTCTTGATTGGCAAGAAAAAACGTCGCAGCTGCCAGCAATTGCTCCGGCCCTTGGAGCATTTTTTCTTCATCCGGCTTGTTCACGACAACCGTCTCTTCGATGAACTCTCGCTGAATATAATGAATTGGATAATCGTGCTCTCGGTCATAGGATCCTTTCTGATAGACCTCTCGGTTAGAGGCTGGATCTATTCTAAAATTGCGTTGAGACTGACCCAGTGAAATATTCCATCCGAAGGGACGGACATCGCGGAAATACACCGGAACCCATTCCCTCCCTTGCCAATCTACGACGGACAATATCCCTCCAGAAGCCCAACGCAATGGCGGAATGTCCTTGAAAGGTTCCAAGACCATTTCGGCCTCCCTCGGGTTGGCCAGGAAGTGCTGAATCTCCAAATCCCTCGCTTCGAATTCGGCACGCCGTTCATTAACAAAGCGAGCAACAGCAGCAGTCTTGCCTTGGTTGTTTATCAGCACTTCTTTAACATTGCGCCGATCAATAGTGATCGAAAGTTCGAGGCGTTGAGATTTGGGGTTTTTGGCCCAGCATAATCTGATTGGTTGGGTCAATAATTCGGCGGCGAAGTTCTCGAACCCCAGTCGCCACTCACTTGCCTCCAGCGAGTCTACTCTCGTTGTGCCAGGGTAGGGAAACTGCCGGTTCGCTGGATCTTTTTCCCGAAAAGCATAAAGGGTTCTCTGTCCGAAACCCTTGGCGAGCTCCAGCTTTCCTACTTCTGAAAAGTCGCCTTCCTGCTTGCCCAAGAGGATCGACTTGAATGCATCGGTGACGTAAATCTCACCTGGCGGGGTAACGGGTTCCGCTCGGGCGCACAAGTTCACGGTTTGGCCCGCATATCCAGTGGGAGGCAAGCTCCGCCTTCGATCTTTAATAGCATCATGGCTGAGCTCAACTACCTTGCCGGCATGCAAGGCTATCCTGCACCGCAGGTTCGGAGGCAGTCCATGCTTTTTTAAGTTATCCTCGGCAAACAAGTCTCTAATCTTCGCTGCAAATGGGAGCAATGCGTCTGCGGTCTCCGATACAGCGAAAATGGCGTCCCCCCAACTATTGAGATCCTTCAGACCCTCAACCTCTTTGGAATATGCAGCGATAGCGTCGAATAACGCGCTTGCGACTCTTGCCAACTGTGCATCATCACTGATCTTGCCGTATCCTTGGATATCCATGAACAAGATGGCGTTGGTTTTTCGATGCTGTTCTGTATCTTTTCTATTGGGCATAGTACTTGATAAAGTTATTGACTAAGAGGGCACCCGTCAGTTCTTGCCTCAGTCCATAGACCAGATCGAAACTTCATCGGTTATCCACGTTAAGCCAACAAATTCCTTATTTTTTTCGAAGCAGAGCAATCCGATAATCCGTGAGCGTATGTTGGCATTCCCAGTAAGGTCTCGCAATTGAAATCCGAATCGCCTGGGATTGTGGTTCGGAAGGTTGAGTACCCCAGTGTATCTGCTCACAAGGCTGTCCAAAATCTTGATCGAGAGTGAACTGAAGTGTCCGGCTATCTCTCTTGCATCTGATTCTTCCAATTTGCTGAGGCGTTGCGCTTCTTTTTGAGTAAGCTTCCCCCAAGGAACATCAGTGACCATTTTCGCATTGTGGTTGTGAATTGATGCCCTGACGCAACCACAACAAATCGCCTTGAAGAAACTTAGCCCGTAATCGAGCTTCACTATCGTAGCGAACTTTTCGCAAAACGCTTGGAATTGCTGCGCTCCAAGTGCTCCAACCAAATCCGCTTCCACTGACGCCTCAGAAAGAAACGGAACGAGCCGATCGCAATTGGTTGTGATGGCCGCTTCCAGTAACAGCCGTTGGATGCGCTTGATTGCACGCGCTGGATTTTGTTCCGCCTTTATTAGTTCAACCTTCAATTCGGTCCGGTTGCCATTCACCTTCATGATTGCCTGTAACAAAACATTCCAATCACAGAGCACGTCCTCGGCTTTTCGCGCTTGAAGCCCCATCGTGCTTTTGGGGTCAGCACATATTTTTTTAAGTTCTTTGAAACTGTCCTCCTTTGAGGCAATGGCACGAACCTCGTGGGCAATCCGGTCAATGTCCTCCTTCTTTAGGTCTCCGAGGATGTCCTTGGGAACAGCGTCGGTGCTAAGTTGCTTAGCCGGCTTGAGATGATTCTTCGAGAATTCGTTGATCTGCTTGGCAAGCATATAGGCCTTAAACCGGACCGAGGGGATGGCGTTGTTCACGGCCGCAATATCGGCCAGGTTCAAGACCATCACCGAAGTTACATTTTTGATAATGCCTCTGAGGGATTCTGTCTCGCCGGTACTGGTGAAGAACAATATGTCGCTAAAAATGGGCAAAGACCCTTCTCCAGTGCTGACCACTCCAAACTTGTCGTGGTGTTGCACGATGGAACAAATTAGATTGAAGCGGTTCCGCTTGCCGGCTTCGTTCCAATCTTTGCTGGTCCTCAAGCAGGTGAGAAAGTTGTCGCTTTCATGCCGATCAAAATGGCGCAGGATATTAGCCCCGATCTGCGGGTGATTCGCTCTTCGAATGGTTTTCCCGATGTCGTGGTAAAGGGCCGCAATCCGCATAAATTCCAGATTTTTTCTTCTGGACTCCTCGTCCTTCGAATCGATGCCAAGGGATTCGAGTATCTTAGGGCGGTGATCCCTCAACAAGTTCGCCCCTTTGTTCTTTTCTGCATCACTGCCGACAAAGAGCTCCAATAACTTTACCAAATCTGAATCGAGCAACACTGTAGAGAGGCGAATCACGTTTGGCCCATGGATCGGAAAATCCGAATTGTCGGCAATGGGGTTAAAGAAAAGGTCAGCCATCAAGGCGGCGAATGGCAAGGACTTGTCGCTTGATGGAAACCACTCTTCAACGAAGAGGTCCCGAAAAAAAGCAGTTTTCGGCTTCCTTGCAGACGGTGTGTTCGGCTGAACTGGTTGTCGGTTTCGCACGTTAACCTTGTTGCATAGATGGCGCACGCCTCACATACGTCATGGATATTTGAAAGATTGGGTTCGATCCGCTCCAGAATCAAGCTCAGAATCTTGCATTTGGGGCGTCGGATCAAATGCCACAAGGCGGCCATGTGTGCCAAAATACATTACGGAAATGGTTCATGTGGGCAAGAAGCTACCATGTTGGACACGTCGTGCGACCATGATACACCGTGACGACGGAAACACCCTGTCCGTTGTCGATCAGTCGATCAGTCGGCCAAACGTTTCAAGAAGTGATGTTGTGCTGCATCGGGCAAGTTTTCACTCCTTTGCCTAACGTGCTTCTTCGCGCACGCTGCGGTCATGGGTCAATGAATCCCAATCGGGCGATCTGAATTTGTGAGACATGCAGGCGCTTCGAAAGAAGCGGTACACTGACCTGATTGATTTTTTGAGTTTCTTCTCCAAAGTTCTAACATTGTCCACGTCTCCCCGGAGGGATGGACGCGAAACGGACGTTCGTAATTCTGGCCCGGCCGGAGGCGGGCGAGATTCAGGTTCGAATAAACGCCCTGCCGGTTTCGCGGCAGGGCGCGAATTCAACATGCGCGCAGATGAACAGCAGCCGCAACGTGAAGACTGATGAGCCGCGCCTCAGTGCGTTCAATCAGTGACTCAATTCGAGTCCCAGATTGTGCTGATCGTATCGAGAAAATAGTGTTGACCGTCAGTCTTGACGCGCAGGATTTCGTCCCCGTTGGTGGAGCCAACAGCCGCACTGCTGCCGTTCGTCCAATGCATCTCATCCCATTCGCCAGGGTTCGACGTATAGTACCAATTCATATTCGCCCAAGCGATGTCGCTCTCCGAATAGGAGCCTATGTCCAGCGTGATTTCCGTATACATTCCAGGCCCTAAAGCGTCCAAGTAACCTAAGAAAGTGTCATCAGCATCGTAGACCGGCCCGAATTCGGCGTATGCGTACGCGATTTGAATGTAGTCGGACGTTTCCAGCCAGATCTCCACAGGGCCGGCACCGTCGCGATTCTCGAAGATCGTGAGATCTGCATGCCAGTTCTGAATTCGTACGGTGATAGTGGCCGCATCGATTGATGACATGGGAACCAACAGCGCGATTAAGGTTAGCAGTGCAAGAATATGACGTTTCATAGCGTGATTCTGTTTTTGTGGTTTAGGGTTTAAGTCTCCTCTCATCGAATTGCCTTCAATGAGGATCAAGCTTCACCGTATTCCAGCAGCAGCGCTTTTGCAAGAACGAATTCACCACTTGTCATATTGGTAATTATCTCCCTCAAAACGAGATTGCCGCATTGTGCAAATGTCAGGTCCTTGGTTTCCGTTGGTCATGCGCTACGCTGCCGATGCAAACCAGCGACCGACTGGAGATCAGGCAATTGCCCTGCTTCGTTTAGCTTTGCTAAACTGTCGAGGATTCGGTCCAAAGTTCGAGGTACGGCTCGTTGAGGGGCACAACTTGTTAGATGTGACAATCCGAAGTGCCTTGGCTGGCGGGGTTTATTGGGATTTGAGCGGCCATTTCCGCTGGCCCGGCTGTTTTCTGGATTGCTTCATAAAGCTCACGGTAGAGTTCGTGGGGCATCACCCTGTAAAGTGCGGCGAGGCGGAAGAGATTCACCAGGCTGGGAATGGCCGTGCCGTGCTCCCAGCGGGAGATCCGGTCGGCGCAGTCGAGTGAAAGAAGCTGTGCCACATCCGCCTGGCGCAAGCCGGACTTTTGGCGATGGGCCCGCAGATCGTTGGCGAAAGGTTTTTGGTACATGCTGAAAGTGTAGAAAAGTGAGTAAGGGGTGCATAGGCGCGAGAGTTTGTACGAAACGGCAAGGGTATGGTACGGTAGTGGCCGATGGAAAAAGCAGATCCGACTCTCCGCAACCTCTATCCCGGCTACAGCGACGAGGAACTGGAAGTGGCTGAAGACAACCTGAACCGCTACCTGGAATTGGTTCTCCAAATTCATGATCGGTTGGAAGCTGAACAAGAACTTGCCGCGAAAGACAAGTCGAGCCTCACCCGCTTTCCCGATTCTCGGTAGGAGCACGGCGGATGAAGGCTGACAGATCCGGTAGCTTGCCCAGCCCATTGAGCTTCTGAAGGCTCTCGATTATGGCATCCAACATTCGAGGTATGGCTCGTTGAGGGGCACAACAAGCATTTTCGAAGCGATTTGCGATCTCCCGAAAGGGCAACGACGGCTGTAAATCGAGCTTTTTGCCGCTCACGCACCAGTTCGAGGTGAAGATTTTGACCATTTCACGTTTTTCATCCGGGGACGCCATTTGGAGGCTCAACCAAGCGTTTCCTGCCAGTTCGAGGAATTTTTCCACCTTGTCGGGCGTCGGGCGGTCTGGATGGGTCAGTTTCGCCAATGTTTCTTCGGCGGTCTTTTTATCCAACAGCAATCCCGCCTTCCGCTGCTCAAACATGGCTTTGTCAAGCACGCCGTCCAAGTAAGCATCCGTCAGAAGATTGAGCCGACTTTTGATCTGGTCGAGCCTGAGGCCCATGCTGCGGCGCGCCTCTTCCGCCTGGCTCGTCCACGATTCTCGAAGTGTCGCAATTCGCACCCGGAAGTACGCCATTTCCTCGCCGGTGAATCGAAGCCGGTGGGCGAGTTTTGCCACCTCGGCCACCACCACCTCCTCCCGAATCGAGGTTCCACGGCACGGCTTGCTGTGACATCGGTAGTACACGTATCCCTTCTGGAGCTCCCCGATGAGTGAGTACTGGCACCTGGCACAGGACAACATTCGACGAAACAGGAACGCGTGGCGCTGGGTGCGCGCATTGACTTTGCCCGTGAGGACGGCGTGCACGCGATCAAACAGCGTCTTCGTGATGAGTGGTTCGTGAATGCCGGCGAAGGTCTCGCCGGTCCGTCTAA
>JBFMDG010000429.1:0-6563 GCA_040754135.1 Verrucomicrobiota bacterium | reverse complement strand
CATGTTGTTGGCTCCGCTCGGCTCCACTCCCAGATAAATTTCCGTAAAATCGATCGGCAAAAATCCCGAGTTTTCCCCTTCCAAATAAAGCCGACCGTCAATCCAGATCTGTTTGGTCGTGCCGTTCTTCACAAACGCCAAATGCCGCCATTGCCGGAAGTAGGTGTTGGCCACAATGTTCGTCCAACCGCTGTTGTTGAAGTTGGCTTGAATGCGTTGCGTTCCCACAGTCGTCCCACCCGTATCCCACGGAATGTTGGTGTCGCCCCAGGTCGATTCGGCATGCGCCCCTCTCTGCCCATTGGCGCTCGAGGGTGAAACAAACCAAAACGCCGAACTGTTGGCCATGTTCGCATTCCATTTCTGCCAATACGAAACGGTGATCACATCCGGCACTCCGGCCGCATTCAAAAAATAAGCGCCCATGACACGCACTCCGCGTCCAGACGCTGTCCCCGTCCCAAAATCCACCGCCCGATCTCCCGCGCGTCCGGAACGGCCGCCTTGATCGGTTGTGAACACCGCGCCATTGCGCAACTCTCCCCGCCAACCATGCACCCGATCCAACGTTTGCCCGGGATCACTGGCTTCGTTGAAATCCCAATAGGCCAGCAAATTGTTCCCGTTCGGATCGTGCGGGCCACTGGCCGGGTTGACCGGAGATGAACCGAGTTGCACCTCGCTGGCGTCGCTGAACAAATCTCCATCGCTGTCTCTTTCCAGCGGATTGGTTCCGGTATTGTTGGCGTCCACAAACACGCCTGTGCCCGTTTCCACCCCGTCTTTCAGCCCGTCATTGTCCGAATCGGGATTCAAGGGCAAGGTGCCTTTGGCCAGCTCCGCGCCATCGTTCGAACCATCCTCATCGCTGTCGGCGTTTTTGGGATTGGTCTTGTTTTGATACTCCGTCAGGTTGTTGAGCGTGTCGCTGTCCGGATCTTGTGTGGCATCCGAAGCGTCATTCTTGTTCAACCCAAAGGCATCCTCCCAAAAGTTCGGCAGCCCATCGCCATCGGCATCGCCCGATCCGGTTTCGACATCGAGTGGGGAGATCCCGAAGGAGAGCGCGATGATTTTGGCCTCATCCAGGCCGCTGCCGAAAATCGCGAAGTCATCCATAACAATGCGCGCGGTGTTGCCAGGATTTGAGAAGTCCATGCCCAGGACCAGTTCGGCCATATCGGTTGGCAGTGGCGAGTTGCCGGAACTTTCGAGAAACAATTTGCCATCGATCCAGATTTGTTTGCTTTCGCCATTTTTGACGAAGGCGAGGTGATGCCAGGCAAGCCAGTTCAAGCTCGGATCCCAGGTGGCGGTGGGAACGGCGTTGATGCGCTGGTAATTATTTGCGCCGCCGACACCAGTATCGAAATAGACGTTTCCATTGCCATAAGGCACGTGCGCCTGCATGCCGCGCGAACCGCTCCCAATCGAAGGGGCGACGAGCCAGAAGGCGGAGCTGTTGGCAATGGCCACATTCCATTTCTGCCAAAAGGAAATGCTGATTTGATCTCCCACGGCTGCAGCCTGCAACCAGGCCGCGATCTCCGTCACGCGCACTGACCGCCCGGCATTGCTGCCCGTGCCAAAGTTCACTCCCCGATCACCGGCCTGACCGGTTCGGCCGGCCGCATCCGCGGTGAAGACCGCTCCATTCACCAGATTGCCCGTGAACGCATGAATCTTATCCATCGATTTGGCAGCATCGGTCGCGTCGTTGAAATCCCAATAGCCGATGAGCCGCGCGCCGCTCCCAATATTTGGAGTGCTGTTGGCGTTTACGGGCGATGTGCCCAGCCCCACTTCCGAGTAATCGGGGAACGTATCGCCATCGGTATCTTTGTTGAACGGATCGGTCCCGGCGTCGCTCGCGCTGACAAAGACGCCGGTGTTGGTTTCAACCCCATCCTTCAACAAATCGCCATCCGCATCGGGATTGAGCGGATCGGTTCCCGTATCGGTGATGCTTACCCAAACGCCCGTGCCCGTCTCGACTCCATCTTTGAAACCGTCGTCGTCCGAGTCAGGATTCCGCGGCAAAGTATTCTTCTGGAACTCTTGCAAATTCGTGAGGCCGTCGTTGTCGGTGTCCTGCGGAGCATCGGTCGGATCATTATTATTGAAGCCGTTTAATTCCTCCCAAACGCCGGGCAAACCATCGTTGTCTGCGTCCAGCAGGAGCGGGTCAAGTTGCATGGGCGAAGTTCCGCGATAAAGCACGGTCACAAGTTCGGCGCTCAATGCGCTGCCGAAAACAGCGAACTCATCGATCAATCCCCGGTATTGATTGGCGGTGTTGGAATTATCCAGTCCAAGGACCATTTCCGTGAAGGAATCATCATTGGGCAGCGGGTTGGCTCCGGTGTTTTGCGCGAGGCGTTTGCCATCGATGTAAATTTCTTTGGCCGGTCCATTTTTGACATAGGCGATGTGATGCCATTCCAGCCAGTTGATGCCCGAGGGAGTAAAATTGAGGCGCGTTGCCGGAGCGGCGCAACATCCGGAAGTATCGAAGTAAACCTGGCCGTTGCCGTAAGGCACATGCCCTTGCAAACCGCGATTGCCGCTGCCACTCGAAGTGGAGACAAACCAAAAAACCGAGCTGTTGACTGGCGCCACATTCCATTTGATCCAGACCGAGATAGTGACTTTGTCCTCCCTGGCGGCGGCGTTGAATGCCGTGGCAAAATCGGTGGAACGAACCGCGCGCGCGGCCGATGTCGTGCCGAAATCGACGGCGCGATCCCCCGACTCGCCCGACCGGCCGCCTTGATCGGCAGTGTAAACGACGCCATTTTCCAAAACGCCGATGTAATCGCCGATGCGTGATTTGGCCTGATCCGGATTCGAGGAATCGTCAAAATCCCAGAAGCCGATGAGGTTGACGCTGTTCTGGGCGAGAGCGGTCAGAGCTGAGATCCATCCGATGCATACAAGCATGAGCAGGCGTGGTGATGGACGGATCCATTGCGAGGGGCGATTTGGTTTCATAATTCGTCAACCTTCAAAGTTGTTCTGTGATTGCTTGAACTGGTTTGCTTCGGGCGCGCGCCCGGAAATCTCTTCCGAGCTGTTCCAATCCTGCGCACCGCACGCGCTGCTCGATCGGAGCAGATGGCCTCGCCATGCGCGCGGCCTGTTCAGTTCCCCATGCCCCATGAACTCGAAATCGCTCCACGAGAACAGAAACGTCCGGCGCGGAATTGGAACTTTCGCAGCATGACAAAAAATGATTTTGAAAATCTATTGAACGTTTGTTCGAGTGATGTTTGGACATTTTGTCGATGAGTTGCGCCTTCCTTCGTCGGAAAGATTGTCGGAAATTTGTCGAGGCGAGTGAGCGCTGCTCGAGGGGCAACGATTACAATCACGAACTCAAAGTTCATGAAACGGCGGCAGGCTCTTCAAGCGTCTCGCCTTTCATTTCCCTTGTCGAAAACCTCGTCGCAAACTTTGCCCAAATTTTTCGATCGACAAAGTTTGGGACGAAGTTTTCGACAAAGGTGTGATCTTAAAATGTCCAAACTCCTGCCTGGGCTACATGGCGCAGCTCACTGGCGCCTGCTGGCTCCAGAGATTGGAACTTCAAACCTCCTCTTTATTCAGCCGCCCAAAATGCCGGCCCACTTAAAACCAAAAACGAGTCGGCAACCCGCCTTCCGTCCGGATTTTCATGTCGCTAAAGCGGCGCCAACTGACGTGGCAATCCAGGAACAGGATGTTTCCCCCGGCCGGACGTTTTCCGTTCATGTGGCTGGTAGAATGGAATTTGATCACGCTGCTGAAGACGCGGCTGAAATTATTGGTATTGGCGGCGTCGCAAATGACGGCATCGACGGTGAGTTCGGTTTCGACGGGGTTGTTGGTGCCGGTGAATGAGGTGAGGAACGATTTCCCGGGCAGCAGCGGCGGAGGCGCATCGCGTTTGATCAACCAGCCATAGCTCGTTGTGCGCTGGCTGCTCGAAGGGTTGCCCCACCAGGAATTCAAATCTTTCACGCTGGCGGTAAATCCCGGGCAATAAAGTATCTGCCGGCGCGCGCCCGAATCGGTGACGAGATCGGCGGTTTTCCCGGGCAAATCCCAAAGCCACTGGCCGCTGCCGCCTGGAAAATAAGGGAGCCGGTCATTGTGATCGTCACCATACATGCGGAGGGCCACCCCAATCTGGCGGAGATTACTGACGCATTTGATGCGGCGCGCTTTTTCTTTCGCTTTGCTCAGGGCGGGCAAAAGCATGCCGGCAAGAATGGCAATGATGGCGATGACGACGAGCAACTCGATCAAGGTGAAGCCGCGTTGGAAGACGGAGGCTTTGTTGAGCTGCGACAAAACTGGGCGGGTCATACGATGTAGCGGTGCCTGGTCCAATATTCAATCGCGTCCAAGAAACTTGACGACCGCTTCCGTGCGCGATTGGACATGGAGTTTTTCATAGACCGTGTGCAAGTGAGCGCGAACGGTGCTGAGGGTGATGCCGAGTTGATCGGCGATTTCCTTGTAAAGAAAGCCTTTGGCGAGGAGCGCAAGGATTTCCTGTTCGCGCTTGGTGAGTTTTTCCATGTCGGAGGAAGGCCGCTTAATCTGCTGAAAGTAACTGACCACCTTGCGGGCGATGTGCATGGACATGGGCGAACCTCCGGCATGCACCTGTTCGATCGCTTGAACGATCTCCGATGGCGGCATGTTTTTCAGCAAATAACCGTTGGCGCCGGCGCGGAGTGAATCAAAAATCAAATCGCTCTCCTCGTAAGTCGTGAGCATGAGCACCTGGGTTTTTGGCAGGCGCGATTTCAACTGCGCCACACATTCGATGCCGCTGATGCCGGGCAGATTGATGTCCATCAGCACGACCTCAGGCCCATGCCCCGCCACATCCCGCATGGCGTCTTCGGCGTTGGCGTAGGCGCCGACACAGCGCAAGCCAGGGGCGCGTTTGAGCAGTTCAACCAGGCTTTCGCGCGTGCCCCGGTCATCTTCAACAATGGAAACTTTGATGGCCATTTAAAGATTTCTTCGAGGCCCGATTTGGTCAATATCCGGCATGTTCTTACCTGTATTGGCTTCGATGGCCTGTGCCATCTGATTCATTCAACAACGGAGGCCACGTGTGGCCCGTAGGCATGATGCGAAAAAAGATTCGAAACCACAAGTGAACGAACGTTCGAGACGCGGTTAGTTTCTCATCAAACCGAGATCGATGGTGATTTTGGTGCCATGGCCCAGCTCGCTTTGAATGCGACAGTGTCCGCCGATTTCGTGAACGCGCTGCCGGATATTTTTGAGGCCATCGGCGCCGTCATGTTCAGGAGGCGATGCAAACCCGCGGCCATTATCCTCGATTTCGAGACGCAAATGGCCGTGCTGAGTATGGATTCGCAGCCAAACCTCACTGGCCTGGGCGTGTTTGACGATATTATTGATGGCTTCCTTGACGGCGAGGAAGAGGTTGTGGCGGACGTCGCTCGATATTTCGCGATGCGGAGGTTGATCCGGCAGATCGAGCCGGCAACGGATCCCAGCCAGGCGCAGGTAATCGAGCGCGAATTGCCCCGTGTAATCTATCAAATGACCGAGCGTGTCGTTGCGGGGGTTGATGGCCCAGACAATCTCATCGAGTGCTTTGACGGCGTGGCGCGCGGTGCGGGAGATTTTCTCGACATGTTCCGACGCCATGTCTGGGGAGGATTGATCCTGGCGCGCCAATTCTCCAAGAAACGCGATTTGCGTGAGGTTCGCGCCGAGATCATCGTGGATGTCCTTGGCGATGCGGATGCGTTCTTTTTGCAGCGCCGCTTGTTCTTCGAGCTGGCGCATCTGCTGGCGCAAGCGGCGAAAAGAAACGTATCGAACGATGGCAATGACACCCAGCGTGAATACGGCCAGTGAACTGATGCGGAACCACCAGGTCTGCCAAAAAAATGGGAGCACCGTCAGGCCGAGCGACGCTCCGGTTTCATTCCAGACGCCGGTGTGGTTGCAGGCGCTGACGCGAAAGCGGTAATGGCCCGCAGGCAGACGTGGAAAAGTGGCCGACCGTTTCGGTCCGATGTCATTCCAGTCCTCCTCGAATCCTTCGAGGCGATAACGGAAATGAACGTTTTCCGGCGCGCCAAAACTCAAGGCCGTAAATTCAACGTCGAGTTTGCGATGCTCGGGAGGCAGGCGCAAGGCGCCGCTCAAATTGCGGAGGTCCCCCAGGCCCGCCGCAGGCCCGCGCAATGGATAGCGACTGCCGTAAAGCGCCACTGCTTGAGCATCAACGGAGACGCGTTCGATCAGGACCGATGGAGGTTCGGTATTTTCCTGAATCCGCTCTGGAAAAACGACCGCCAGTCCGGCGCGAGTTGGAATCCAGAGCCGCCCGTTCCGATCACGCAAGGCGCCGGGGAAATAATCGAAGCTGGCCTGCAAACTCGGCAATCCTTCGCCTCTTCCATAAACGATCGACCGCACGTGCTCGGCGCGCCCTTCGAGCACTTCGATCAGCCTTTTCTGGCGCACTTGAAAAATTCCGCGATTGCCCGCAAACCAAAGCGCGCCCCGCCCATCGGAAACAATCT
>JBFMDG010000428.1:0-6581 GCA_040754135.1 Verrucomicrobiota bacterium | reverse complement strand
GATGCGGCGGAGATCGTGGCGATGTTTCAGCAATTCCGCGCGCGCCCTGCTTCGCGAACGCGGAGTTGGGTTTGCTTTTATCTGGCGCGCGCGCTCGGCAAAGTTCCGGATGCGGCCGCTGCAAAAGTGTTAATGAGTTCGTTGACTGAGGACCCTGCGGAAGCGGCCGGTGGAATGGTCGATCCACCGAACGTTTTTGTTTTTCGAGCGATGACTCCGTTTTATCGCGCGGCCGTCGCGAGCGCGTTGGGGCGGATGGGCCAAGTCGAGGCCGGCCCGGTTCTGTTGAGTACGGTGACGAACCTGAGCAATGCGCTCGATGTAAGGCATTCCGCGGCCGAGGCCTTGTCGCGCGTTGCCGATGCGGAGTTGCGACGCAAGCTTCGAGAAATCGCGCCGCATTATCCCGAAGTCTCGACGCGCCTTTTGTTACTTCAGGCTTGTGAATCTGAAGTTCGGATCAAATCGGAACGGTTCGTGAAATCCACCCGCTGATCCCAATTAGTGATAGAGCGAATCCCGAATATCTCGCATCACTTGTTGCAAGGGATGGGCCAGCAGCGACTTGGCTGGAGTTCGTTGCAGCCGTTCCTGGTCCAATTCAGTGGCGGTCAATTGGTGGTGTGCGAATCTCTTGCCGTCCGTTCCCAAGCACCACGCGCATGCTTTCAATGGAGTTTTGGACAAGAGATACGCTTCAAGATCTTCACGTAATGAAGGGTTTGAATGGAGGGCCACACCGTCATCGAGGACACTGGAAATTTGGATGCCACAGTTTGCCAAACGTTGGCGCAACAGGGCCGGCTTGGTGCATTTGTAATAACGTCCTTCGTGGACCGTATGGCAGCTCCACACGTGCGTCTCTTTGCAGCGAAGAAAGGTTTCGCGGGTTCGATCGGAATCTGCCACGGGGTGATTCAGAAGCTGATGCATGAATTTGTTCACCGTCACCATTTCCAACTTCGTGCCTCGACGAGCAGCCAAATCCTTCTGCAGTTGTGTGAGATTGGCGCGAATACTGACACCTGGATAGATGGAGACGCGGATCACATCGAATTGCTCCAAGAGTTCGCGGGGCATTGCGTGCAAGAGAAGCCCATTCGACCACAACCAGACTTCGTCTGCGATGCCTACGGCTCGCGCCCTTTCGACAAAGGCGGGCAAGTTTGGATGCAGCAGCGGTTCCCCACCGACTAATCGGAGCACGCGCGCGTGCATGTGCGGGCCTAAGGCTTCTATGTCGGCCGCAAATGCGTGCCAATCAGCAAACCGCCTGGATAAATGAGGCGAGGCATGATCACACCCCGCACAGCGAAGGTTGCAGTGATCCACGACACAGTATTCGATTGCTTGCCGAAAGATTTTTCCGTCCAGTGACCGGATGACCTGACGCGGTTCAGGAGGTAATGAGGTTTTGGGATTTGTAGCGTGGATCACTGGCCCCTTTTTGTTTTCTCGAGATTCGGAGTTCCTCATTTATTGCGGAAGAACGGACGTCTGCGTTTATTAAGTGCTGACGTTCTTACTGACTTTGCTACAATTTTTGAACTCAGCCATGCTATCGGCTATGGCACTGGTGGCAATGCGAAATTGGCGATGGATCGGGCTGCATCGGGCAAAGGGCGGTCCCACGCGTGGAGCGCAGCTTGATAGGCCCGCAAAAACGATTGGGCCATACGGCGCGGCGAGAGATAATCCTTCATTTTGTGCAAACAGGATGCATCGACGGCGCCTCGGCCAAACAGAGGATGATGAATCGCGGCCTTGAGGGTGCCGATCAGTTCATCGAGATTCCCCCGGGGGAAAAGGAGGCCATTCTGGTTCGGGACCACATAATCCGGAATTCCGCCGACGCGACTGGCGACCACAGGCACACCGGCTACAACAGCTTCTTTGACCGCATTAGGGCTGGTGTCGGCTCGGGTGGGCAGGATGCTCAAAGTGGCCGACGACAACAAGCTGGCGATTTCGTTTGGCGTGAGGTTGCATGTGAAATGGATGCGACGCCAAAGGGAAGGTTTCAGTTGGGTTTTAAGGTTTGCCAGCATGGCTGGATTGGGTTTGCCGACAGTTGTGAGTTCGAAAGCGAAAGAATCAACCAGTTGATTGAGCGCTCGAAGAAGTAGGTCGCTGCCTTTTCGCCAGCAAATGGTGCCAACGTTGACCAGTTGGACAGGTTCAAGCCGCGGATGGCGCACGACCTCGTGAAAAATTTGCTTCGGAGCATGTTCAATTTGGTGGACAAGGAGCTTGGGATACAACCGGCGAAGATACCTGACGGCAAATCTCGACTCGGCTGTGATGACGCGCGCGCGCCTTAGTCCGAGCC
The DNA here is from genome assembly GCA_040754135.1 of Verrucomicrobiota bacterium. Taxonomy (GTDB): domain Bacteria; phylum Verrucomicrobiota; class Verrucomicrobiia; order Limisphaerales; family SIBE01; genus JBFMDG01. The sequence goes on along the minus strand of JBFMDG010000428.1, from coordinate 4,252 downwards.
ACTCCAGCCAGGCGGCCAAGTGTTGATGCCAGGACAAGGGAACGACTTGTCGATACCACGTCATCAATCCCTGAACCGTGGCCAGGAATGGATACCCGAGTCGCGAAGCGATGATGGCTTCACCTCGCTCGCTACCCCACGCATGCACAAGATCGGGTTTAATTTGGCGAAGACAGCGCTTGATCAGCAGTGTGTCCACCCAAAAAATGGAAGGCGATCTGGTTCCCGCCGGGACCTTCAGCACATGAACAACGACCCCGTCTCGCTCGAATGAAAAATCCTCGGCGACTGTTTTTCGCAGCGCGATGACATGCAGCCGAAGCTGTGGAATCGATTTGAATTCCTCAAGCAAGACAGGTAGCCAAGTTGCCGCTTCTTGGCGGGGAGAATTCCGCAATGCTCCTGGCAAGGGCTCAATCCACTCGAGCGGATAATCGGAAATCCACGCAACAGTTAAAGCATTTGTCGGCATTCGAATCTGTGCAAATGTGACATTGTTCAAAAAAAGCAAATAACTCTGCCATCGCCTGCGTCGTGCAAATTACCGGCGACGCCAGCCTCGAAAATCCAGATAGAGTCTCGACAGTTTAAATCGTAATCGCATCGTGGTATCAGCCTGCCGAATGCCGATGCGTCGTACGGCATATGGGTTGCGCAGCACAGTTGGTTCAGCCGAGGTAGTAGATAGTGCGATCGCATATCCCGCGTTTGCCAGCTTCGGAAAAAAAGTCGAGGAGTAGGTTCCATAAGGATAAGCAAAGCCTCGAATTTCCGATGCAAGCTGCGATTGCAACTCATAGCGAGAGCGAAAGATTTCCTCGTAAATTTCATCGGCTGAACAAACTTTCAAATCCCGGTGCGCCCAACCATGTGAACCAATTTCAATCCCAGCCTCGAGACAGGCACGAAGATCGACATAATCCAGCAAAGCGCGTCTCGGCAAGTCTTGAGTTATATCCCACAGGTTGTATTCACCGATGGCTCCGGCAACTACGAAAAGCGTGGCTGTCATGTTCCGAGCCAACAATGCCGGAAGCGCCATCTCGACGAAGCTGGTGTAACCATCGTCGAAAGTGATCCAAACGCAGCGTTCGCGCCGGTTCGCCTTTTCAGGCCTTTCATATAAATCGCGCAATGGGAGAGTTGTCCAACCAGCTTGCTTGAGTGTGTCCAGGTGAGACTCGAATAACTGTTGCGTGATAGCAATGCTGGTAACTTCAGACGCGGACCGCACCAGGTCATGATACATCAACACGGGGACATTGCCGCCCAATGCAACGGACGTTGCTCGCGCATTGATCATCCTGTTGTGGTCCCGGCTGACCCGACTGTTTCACGTTGAGCAAACAATGCAACTTGCCATCTTCGGCCATTGTCGTGCGTGATATGAAGCCCATCCAATCGTTGTAACATGGCATCCAGCCTTCTCCAGATAAAAGAATCTCCGCGCGAATTAAACATGGAGATGATGATGCGCCCGCCGTGCAGCAAGTAGGGCAAGTACTTTTCGATCAATTTTATTGGGTGGCGGCTATTGTAGAGTGATTCATTAAAAATGATCAGGTCCACGGAATGCGGCGGACACCAAGCTTCGAAGTCGGCTCGATAAAACTCAGCCTGGTCTGTCTTCAGTCGTTTTGCCCGGCGGATTGCTTCGTCAGAAATATCCACCCCCAGATAGGATTGATAACTCGATTCCGGCAGCAGTTGAAGCAGGCGGCCATGACCACAGCCGATATCAAGGATGCGTGGCCTCATCAGAATCTGAGTCGCATAACCTACAATAACCATGTAGCGAGCCAGTTCTTCGGCATCATTCAGATAATTCCAGACTCCGGCCCGGTATTCTTCTTCCCATTTTTCCCTCGAAATGGGCTTGCCATGACCCTTGGGCGCCAACCAAAGAATTCGATGTAGCGTGGACATAACAACAGCGAACCTTGGGCGAGGGTTTGTCACAGCGGACAATAATAGAGCGCGGCCACGGGAGTTTTGAAGCAAAAAGTAATGAGCCCAGAGAGCCCGTGGCTTTGTGGTCTTGAGCACAAAAATTAGATCGCCGCTCAGACTTCCGCAGATGCCGCCACACCTGGTATTCGGGAAAGAGAATGTAATTGTTATTATTTCTCCCTTGCATGGGCAAGCAATGGATCATCTAATAGCCGCAATGGTTCCAATGGCGCTCACTCGATCTGAAAGCATTCAAAGCATTCCTCTCAAGTCCTCTATGGGTGTGGCGGACGATGGAAGCTTCGGATCCACCTTTTGGTCGCAATAATCAATCGAGGACGCACGAAGGAATTCAGGCAAACTTTGCTTTAGCAATGCCCGCGGTTACAGTGATCTTGCCGACTTGCCGGCCTCCGGAATTCTTGAATCGTGCCGTGCAAAGTGTCTTACGCCAGACCTTTGCCGATTATGAATTGGTGGTGGTTGATAATCACCCGGCTCATTTGCGAGTGGCAGGCACTTCATTGCACAACCCTTGGCTGCGCCATAAGCAACTCCGCTTGCTCGAACGCCCCGATTTGAAGAATGCCGCCGCTCTTCGCAATGCAGGTCTGGCCATCGCAGAGGGTGAGTGGGTTTCTTTCCTTGATGATGACGATGAGTATCATCCCACAAAACTCGAGAAACAGTGGACTAAGGCCGTGAAGAGAAAATCCTCCGCGGGATTATGTCAGTTGCAATTCTGCTTGCCGTTTCGACGCAGAGTGCGAGGGGGCCGCGAAGGTGAAATGGGAGGCGACGAGTTGTTGTTGTCATTTCCAGGAATGATGGCGTTGTTTCATGCGCGCACACCCGAGGTGGTGTTTGATGAGCGGTTGGACTCGGGCGAGGACATCCATTACTTTCAACGCCTCGTCAAGCATTTCAAAATCGCACACGTATTTAATGTTCCTGAACCTTTGGTCAATGTGCATGTGCAGCCCAATTCGCATGTCAATCTCAATGGCAATGGCGGGTGGAGGGCTGCGGAGATGGTTTTAAACGATTTTGGCTCGATGTACTCTCCGGTCGCACAGAGGGTTTTCCGATTGCGCGCGCGACTTGGCTATCTCAAACTCCAACGTGGTGGAATAACCGAAATGATCCGAATCTCCAGCGCTCTGATTCAGGAGCGCCAACTGCGCGAATTAAGGCTCATCCTGAACGCATTTTGTTTTAAGGTTCAATGCGTGCGATCGCTCCTCATTGCTTGAGGTCTCAGCGCCCCGCTTCACGATGTGCTCATTTGAACAATCGGTGTGACCGACTGGGTTAATTGCTCGCCGCGAAATAGTCTTCGAAAACGCGTAGCAGATTTCCGCCATATTGCTCCCAATCGGCGCCCAAAGGCGTTCGTTCAAGTCCTGCGCTCCACTGGCAATTGAACTCGTGCACCAGGGCGTCGATCCCGTAACGCTCGACCCAGCCATCGGCAAGTGTGCCGAAATTCTGACGGTTCTTGCGGCTGCCTTCCCGAAACCAGGTATGCTGACGCAACAGATTTTCGAGGCGTTGCATCCGGTCGCGATAACGCGGAGCCATGCGTTCCGGCGCGTGACTCCAATGCAAAAGCCCATTGCCATCGTTGTGCAGCTCCAACGCCAACTCTGGCCGCAATCCATCAGCGATCATTTTTTCGAGCCACTGTTCGAGGGCATGGTTTTCCGGGGCTAACCGGGCGTCAGCCGGCCGTTCCCAATCGCGATTCAGATCTTTGCCGTTCGAGTTGAATCGCGTGCGGCCTCGCGCCACGCCATCCTTATTCGCCATCGGCAAAACGTAAACGCTATGCCGCCGCAGAAACGCTTTCGACGTCGGGTCATCCATCAACAATCGTCGAATGAATCCCTGCAAAACCCAGTTGCCGCCGCTCTCCCAGGGATGCGCCCGGGCGCGCAAAAAGATTCGATGAGCCGCGGCGGCTTGGCCGATGCGAATCATTTCCAAGGATCGGCCTTCGACAGTTTTTCCAATTTCAGTGATGGCCACGCGCGGGTCGCGTCGGATCGAATTCAGGAAAACTTCGAGGTCGGAGAGCCGGTAAGGTTCGACACGCGCCACGAACAATTTTGGACCCGGCATTTCGAGGTCGAGCAGGACGCGGTTTTCCGGAAGAGCGCGCGTGGCCACGGCGGTCCAACGCCGGCCATCTTCCGAGAGGACGAGCGCTTTGAGTTCGTTGGCCACGGAACCAGGCCGTCCGTTGTAGATGTTGTTCAGATTGCGGAATTCCAAAGTCAACTTTGTGCCCGGCCTTGCATGA
>JBFMDG010000427.1:0-6587 GCA_040754135.1 Verrucomicrobiota bacterium | reverse complement strand
CGCGGATGCGTGGCATCGCGACCGCCGAAAACAAATGGCCCGCCGCATTTCCGCATCGCATTTGGGCCGCTTGCGATTTCGAAGGTCAAACGCCCGACTACGGTTGGTTCGGCGCTCCGGATACCAATAACTTTCCCAAATATCCCGGCAACCGCACCGCGCTTCGCGCCACGGCGCGGCCTTACCAGGACTTCAGCGCCATCATGGCGGGAATCAATCCGGTCCCCGGTCCGCGAATGGGCAAGGAGAACAGCCTCTTCCTGCGTTATCGAATCCACGGCGGCAACGCGGCTACCTTTCAGCATTTCAGTCTCACGCGCGAAGACAATTGCCACATCGTCGTCAATGGCCTCACGACGGGCCGTTGGGATCAGGTCACGCTCCATTTCACACGCGACGCGCGGCGCAACGACGGCAGCCTCGAGCCCTTCGTAGAAGGGGAGCGCATGGATGATTTCAAAGTGTTCGCGGGCAAACCGCCGGAAGCATCGAGATACGAACTCTTCCTCGATGATATTATCTTCTTCGCCAATGATCCGGCGCTCACGCCTGAGCCGGAGCCATTCCCCAACCGCGTCATTCTTTTGGCGGCATTCGATACCGGGCCAAAGGAAAGATATTGGCCCGGCGATTTCGAGTTGATCGAGGCTCCGCCCGCCGGCGCTTATTGGCGCGCCGCCCGGAGCGTGCCGCATCCCCAAGGCAGCGGACAATTCATCCGCATCGGCATTGTTCCGCCCCGACCGGTTGGCATGCGAACAAAACTGCGCTTTCGATATCACATTGCCGGCGCGAACGAACTGACCGTGCAGATTTTCGATGTGACCGTGCAAGACAATCGGCACGTGCGCTTGCGTCTTTTGAGAACGGGAGAATGGACCACGCAATATGTTGATCTCAGTGGCGATTCGCGGCGCAACGACGGCACTGCAAATTCGCCCTTTGCGGCGGGCAACCTTGTGGACGACTTATTTTTCTTTGTCGAAGGCGAGGGGAAAAGGACCGCGGCACTGTATATCGATGAAGTCGTGTTATTCGATGCTGGAGGTGAAACGCGAAATTCCCCGCCAACGGCGCGATGAAAAACCTTCTGAAATTTTGTGGGCTCGGGCTTTTGGTGGCCGGACTGGAAGAGTTCATCACGCAAGGCGTGTTTAAAACCTAAATCGGTCGAACGCATTTCAATTCACCATGACCCCGATCCTCATATGAGCACGATCAACCTGCGGGACGATCCTTTGAACTCATTCATTGTGGCGGCGAGCGTGCCCCTCGATTCCAGCCATGCTTCGGGCACTTTGGAACAAGCGAACGCGTTACTCGAGGCGCATCCACATCTCGCGACCGCTAATATCTACACCGCCGCCTTGCTCGGGAATGAAGCCGGAGTGCGCCGCTTTCTGGCCGCTGATTCGAGCCAGGCCACGGCCAAAGGCGGTCCCCACGGTTGGGATGCCCTCACGTATCTTTGTTTCTCGCGCTACTTGCGGCTCGACCGCACGCGCACCGACGGTTTTGTGGGCGCCGCGCGGGCGTTGCTCGATGCCGGCGCAAATGCGAACAGCGGCTTCTTTTCCAACGATCATTTGCCGTCGCCGGAATTCGAAAGCGTTCTTTACGGCGCCGCCGGGATTGCTCATGAACCGAAGCTGACGCAATTGTTGTTGGAGCGCGGCGCCAATCCCAACGATGGCGAGGTGGCCTATCACACTCCCGAAACGTGGGACAACGCTGCTTTGAAGCTCCTCGTGCAAACCGGCCAGCTCACCGAAGACAATCTCGCAATCATGCTGTTGCGGAAAACCGACTGGCACGATTATGAAGGGGTCAAATGGCTGCTCGAACAGGGAGTCAATCCGAACCGCATGACGGGCTGGGGAAAAACCGCGTTGCACAACGCCGCTCTGAGCGACAATGCCATCGAGATTTTCGAAGTGCTTTTGGACCATGGCGCCGATCCCAAATTGCCGGGCGAACGCCCCGAAGCATGCCGTTCTGCCGCGGGTCGAACCGCCATCGTCATCGCGGCGCGACGGGGCAGGGGCGATGTGTTGAACCTGCTGGCGTCGCGCGGGGTGGGGTTTGATCTGGAAGGTGTGGATCAATTGATTGCGGCTTGCGCACAAGACGATTCCGCGCAGGTGCGAACGCTGATTGATAAAGAGCCGCACCTGGTGGCGGAACTCTTGCGGGAGGGCGGAAAGCTCCTCGCGGAATTCGCCGGGAACGGAAATACCAGCGGCGTCAGGCAACTGCTCGATTTGGGTGTTCCGGTAACGGCGGTTCATGTGTGGGGTGACGGTTACTTTGGAGTGGCGCGGAATAGCATGGCGCTTCATGCCGCGGCGTGGCGGTTGCAGCCCGAAACTGTGAAACTGCTGCTCGAACGCTTCGCGCCCGTAAACGTGACCGATGGCGAAGGCCGCACGCCCCTGGCGCTGGCGGTGAGCGCCTCCGTGGAATCTTATTGGAGAGAAAAACGATCGTCGGAATTGGTGCGCGCGTTACTTGAACGAGGCGCCTCGATTCGCGAGGTGAAGTTTCCGTCGGGCGACGCCGAGTTGGATGCATTGCTGAAAGCGCAGGGTGCCGGCGCGTGATTTTATGTTTATTTGTTAATGTTGATCGGAAGTAAAACTCCTTTATTGCATCGCGCGGATAGACCTTGTAGAAATCCATTGTGAACGCAGTAAGGGTGCAACGCGGTGACCATCACCAATCAAAACGCGGTGACCGTGCGGGCTTGTTTCGCTTCCGATGCTCCCAAATAATTTGCGGAATTTTCCGAAATCTCCACGCTTTGATTCGAGGGAGCGCAATGGCATTGCACCACGGGAATCGATATTTCATCCACGAGAAAACCGCGTCAGCTCTGCTATGGGCGGCGGATGCTTGAGATATTGAACCCTGCTTCGATCATCGGTCCGTCTAAACCCCACCACCATGAAACGCACTCAACGCGAAATCGAACTGGAAATCCAGTTCGAGCAAACGCGTAAAAAGCTCCAGGAAATCCAGGAACGCCTCCGGAAAGCCCGCGAATCACGCTCCACTTCCATGCAAGTCCGGGCCATGGGTAAAAAGAAAACCTAGCCCACCCGCTTTGGAGTGCGCCGGCAGAACGAAGTGGCGACGGCGCTTTGGCCACGGCTCGGTGTGGGTCTTTCATCTAACGCGCATCGCATCGGCCAAAGCGGTGTCGCGCTGACGCTTTGCCACCGCAGTCCATGAGGCGTGTGCTGCGCGGCAGACGCTTTGAATAAAGGCCCACTTTTGGAGTGCGCCGGCAGAACGAAGTGGCGACGGCGCTTTGGCCACGGCTCGGCGTGTGTGTTTCTTCCCACGGGCATGGCATCGGCCAAAGCGGTGTCGCGCTGACGCTTTGCCACCGCAGTCCATAAAAGCGTGCGGGATGAGGCAGGCGCTTTGAATAAAGGCCCACTTTTGGAGTGCGCCTGCAGAACGAAGTGGCGACGGCGCTTTGGCCACGGCTCGGCGTGTGTGTTTCATCCCACGGGCATGGCATCGGCCAAAGCGGTGTCGCGCTGACGCTTTGCCACCGCAGTCCATAGAAGCGTGCGGGATGAGGCAGACCCTTTGAATAAAAGTCCGCTTTTGGAGTGCGCCGGCAGAACGAAGTGGCGACGGCGCTTTGGCCACGGCTCGGCGTGGGTCTTTCATCCAACGTGCATCGCATCGGCCAAAGCGGTGTCGCGCTGACGCTTTGCCACCGCAGTCCATAAAAGCGTGCGGGATGAGGCAGGCGCTTTGAATAAAGGCCCACTTTTGGAGTGCGCCGGCAGAACGAAGTGGCGCCGGCGCTTTGGCCACGGCTCGGCGTGGGTCTTTCATCTAACGCGCATCGCATCGGCCAAAGCGGTGTCGCGCGGACGCTTTGCCACCGCAGTCCATGAAGAAAAAAGCAGCGGAAAACTCTTTTGACTCTCGCGGTGTTCGCTTGCTAAAAGAATCGAGCCAAAGGTTGGCACGCTGGGGCACTTCGGTGCCGCTGTTAGAGACACATGTTAACGCTGATGCATATTTGTCGCTCATGAATCCATATCCTTGTTCACCCCACATGCACGCCGCATCCACTTTGAGACGGAAGCTCGTTGCCCTCTGGATATTAACCACCTTGTTGCTGGCGCTCCCTGCCACTTTCGCTGATGAACTCCGGTTGCTCTGGCAAATTGCTCCAGGAGACCGCGAATATGTGACAGCCGATAACACACAACGCGGTCTGGCTTACAACCCCGCCACCGGCCACGTGCTGGTCGTCAATCGCGCCGGAGGCATCAGTGTGCGGATTCTGAACGCGCGCACCGGCGAGGAGATCCTCGATGAATTTGGCGCGCCCAAAGTCCTCAATTTGATGGACGCCGACGGGAATGGAATCATTGTTGGAGGCTTTTTCCTGCTGAACATGATTGGCGTTGCGGACGACGGGGCGATTTATGCGGGCAATTTGTCACTCAACACTGCGACTACCAATTTCAAAGTTTATCGCTGGGAAAGTGAGGATGCGCCGGCGACTTTAGCCTTTGATGGAGACCCGGCTTTCGGAGCACCGACGGGCCGTTGGGGAGACACATTTGATGTACGAGGTGCCGGCAACTCCACACAGGTTTTGATTGGAGTTGGTGGCACTGCGACGGTCGCAGCAATTTTGACGACGACAGACGGTAAAAACTTTAGTTCGACCCCGATTAGCAACGCGACCTCTTCAGGCGCCTTGGGCGTGGCCTTTGGTGAGGGGAATACCTTTTGGACAAAGAAAAGCAATCAGGCACTCCGCCATGTGCAGTTCGATCTCAACACCGGGCAGGGCACTTTGCTGCACAGTTATTCGACCACGGAATTTCCAGCCGGTGGTTCGCCCATTGGTGTTTCGGGCACACGGCTCGGAGCAGTCGTGATCGCCACCCCGGATACCTTTCAACTTTTCGACATTTCCAACTTGAGCAGTCCGCCCTCCCTCGTCGATAGCGAGTTGTTCCCAACAGATAATGCCAATGGCAATGGCGTCGGGGCCGTCGATTTCGGAACGGACGCCACCGGGGACATGGTATTTGCTCTCGATACGAATAACGGCATCGTCGCCTATGAAATCGTGAAAGGCGCCACACCGGTGACCATCATCACTCCGCCGGCCAATCTCACCGTGCTGGAAGGTGGCTACGTGACGCTCACGGTCTCTGCCACTGGCACGCCTCCGCTCAGTTATCAGTGGAAATTCAAAGGCAATCCAATTCCCGGCGCCACAGGCGTTTCGTTGAAACTCACGGACGTGACGATGGCGCAAGCTGGAGAATATACGGTGGTCGTTTCGAATCAGGCCGGTCCGATCGAAAGTGATCCCGGCGTGTTGACCGTTGCGCCATCGGTCCGAACGGATGGACTGACGCTGGTTTGGCAGTTGGCGCCCGGCGACCGCGCTTATGTGGCTTCGGATAATCTGCATCGCGGGGTGGCAATCAATCCTGTGACAAAGAACGTGCTGCTCGTCAGTCGCACGGGCGGCCGAAAGATTTACGTGCTCGATGCCAACACCGGCGCTGAACTGCGGCAACTCAATACCGATCCGAATATTGTTTTCGGCGGCGAACCGGGGTTTGATTTGAATATGATCGGCGTTGCGGATGATGGCGCCGTTTACTCTGCAAATCTGACGCTGAATAGCGCGAGCGTTAATTTCCTCGTTTATCGTTGGGAGAATGACAGCGCCGATGCCGCGCCCGTTCCCGTCTTCCTGGGCGATCCGAGTCTTGGGCTAGGCGACCGCCGTTATGGCGACACGTTTGATGTGCGCGGCTCCGGAGAGAACACGCAGATCCTGGTCGCCTCGCGCAGTGGCAATACGGTGGCTATCCTTACGCCAAATCCGGATGTTCCCGGTGAATTTGCCTCGACGCTGGTGGAGGTTACAGACGCGCCGGCTGGCGCTTTTGGTCTGGGCTTGGCCTTCGGTGAAGGCAACACCTTCTGGGGCAAAACGAGCTCCGGCGCTCTTTATCACGTTGGGTTCGATGATCCGGCCGCGGCGCGGAACACTGTGATTCCGGGCACGATCCTCCATACTTACAGCACCACGGAGTTTGCGGGAACGGTTGTTCCGATCTCGGTCGATCCGGTGAACAAGTTCCTGGCGGGCGTGAGCATGGAAACGCCAGACAATTTGCGGTTGTATGACATCGCCGATCTGAGCGCGCCTCCGGTGCTTCTCGATCAGGAATTCTTCCCGGCCGACAATCCCAACATCAATGGAACCGGTTCTGTGGATTTTGCCGGCGATACCGTGGTGGCTTTGGATACGAACAACGGCATCGTGGTGATGAAAGTCAAACGCCCAACCCTGACGCCACCGTCGTTGAGCATCCGCCGTTCAGACGGAAAAGTCCTGGTGGAATGGACCGCACCTGGCGCGACATTGCAATCGGCGACGGTTGTGACCGGTCCGTATGAGGATGTGACAGGCGCGACGAGTCCTTACGAGGTGAACACGTCGGGTGCGGCGGCGCGCTTCTTCCGCTTGAAGCAATAAACAATAAGCGGATTCGATCTTGAACCCACATTGCGTTGGCGTGGTC
>JBFMDG010000426.1:0-6593 GCA_040754135.1 Verrucomicrobiota bacterium | reverse complement strand
GCTCCGGCGAAGGCTGGTGGAGCCGAGGGGATTCGAACCCCTGACCTTCTCATTGCGAACGAGACGCTCTACCAACTGAGCTACGACCCCGCACCAGAAGCGCGACAACTTTCTCAATCTTCCCCCAAATTGCAAGTGGGTTTTCCGAGCCTCTCGACTCACAAAAATCCCGCCAGTCTTTATGAATGAAAACAAACTCTCCGGCAAAATTGCCCTGATCACCGGCGCCAGCAAAGGCCTCGGAAAAGCCATGGCCGTCGCCCTGGCCCGCGCCGGCGCGCGGCTCGTGCTCGTCTCCCGCAATCGCGATCAACTCAACGAAACCGCCAATGCGGTGCGCGCCTGCAACGCCCAGGCTGATGTGTTCGTGGCCGATGTCACCGATGAAACCCAGATCGGCGCGTTGGAAAAATCGGTCGCCTCGCAATGCGGACGAATTCAGATTCTCATCAACAATGCCGGCATCAACATTCGCAAACCGGTCACGGACTTCACCCTCACCGAATGGCGATCGGTTTTGGACACAAACCTGACCAGCGCGTTTCTGATGTGCCGCGCCTTTGTTCCGCAGATGAAAGGCCAGGGCTACGGCCGGATCCTCAACCTGACCTCGATCATGAGTCATGTGGCGCTCCCCGGACGCTCCGCCTATTGCGCAAGCAAAACGGGTTTGCTCGGATTCACGCGCGCACTGGCGCTGGAACTGGCGCAGGAAAAGATCACCGTCAACGCCATCAGCCCCGGGCCGTTCGCCACCGAGATGAACACGGTCATCATGCAAAACCCGGAAGCCAATCAGCAGTTCATTTCCCGCATTCCCGCAGGGCGCTGGGGTAAAGTCGAGGAAGTCGGGCAACTGGCCGTTTACCTGTGCAGCGAGGACGCGGGATTTATCAACGGCACAGATATTTTGATCGATGGCGGCTGGACGGCACAGTAAGTCACAGCGATTTTCGAAAAACTTCGAGAGCCGCTTCGACTTCGGCGAACTGGCGCCGCGCCGTGGCAAATTGCGCAGGAGTGTTATCGAGCTGGTTTTCGCGCCCGAGCCGCTCCAATTCGCGAAGGGTCGGCACAATGGCTTCCACGCCGCAGGTCGCACAAGAACCTGCGAATTTATGCGCGACGTATTCGATCTCCCGCGCCGACCGGTTTTTCACGGCGTCATCGAGTTGACCGACTAATTCGCGCGATTGACCAAGAAACAAGTCCATCACTTCGCGCAGGACCACCGGATCCCCGCCGGTCGCTTCCTTTAAGTGCGCGAGATTTACAGCGGCCAAACCCTTTTCAGGTTCACACGGCAATGGCTGTTCGGCTTCGACCTGTGATGAGCCAGACGCGCCTGGATGGGGCGGCGAGCCTTTCGAGCCGAGAAATTGTTTGGCGCGATCGAGAGCGGCATTGAGCTCCTTGCTCTTCACCGGTTTGCTTAAGTAATCGTTCATGCCTGCGGCCAAACAGGCTTCCCGATCACCTTGCATGGCGTGCGCCGTCATCGCGATGATATAAGGTTGCAATTGCCAATCGCTCCGGGCGCGAATCCGGCGCGAAGCTTCGTATCCATCGAGCATGGGCATCTGGCAATCCATCAGGATCACGTCATAAACATTTCGTTCCAGAGTTTGCAGAGCTTCCAAACCATCCGATGCGGCATCGGCTGAGTACCCCAAACTATCGAGCTGCCCCAAGGCCACCTTTTGATTGATCTCGTTGTCTTCCACGAGAAGGATGCGCAAATCCGATTTTGCAACGGAACCTGGCGATGCTGGAATGGCGTTCTCGCGCGACACGCCGGCGGCCGCCTCGGGGGAGATGGAGATTTTCAACGGAGCTTCCGCCGCCTGTCCCATAATTCTGGCGAGCGCGTTGTAGAGCTGCGATTGTTTGACCGGTTTCGTCAACGCCTCCTCAATTCCCGCGGCATGCAATTCATCTGAAGAAAAATTGTGCCCAAGGGAACTGAGCAACAGCAAGCGTGTAGGGGCGAGCCTGGGATCGGCCTTGATCATGCGCGCCAACATCAAACCGTCCACGTCAGGCATCTGCATATCGAGGATGGCGACATCGACGGCGCAGCCAGCGACGGCGCGTTGCCGCAGCAAGCTCAGAGCTTCGGCGGCTCCCGGAGCAGAAATCGCGTGCATCTGCCATGACTGAGTCTGGTGCACCAAAATGTCGCGATTGGTGGCGTTGTCATCCACCACCAGGACGGTCAGTCCCGTCAATTCACGAAATTTTGGTTCAGGGGTGGAAATGGCATGCGCTTGTTTTTCGAGCGGAACGACAAACCAAAAAGTCGATCCTTTGCCCGGCTGGCTCTCGACGCCGATGGCGCCATTCATTTTCTCGATGAGCTGTCTGGAGATCGCCAGGCCAAGCCCTGTGCCGCCGTACCGCCGGGTGGTCGAGCCGTCTGCCTGCGTGAACGGCTTGAACAGGCGAGCTTGGGCTTCGGGTGGAATTCCAATGCCGGTGTCGCGCACCAGAAACCGCAGTTCAACCTGATGCTCGGACTCTTTTTCCCGAGTGACACGCACGAACACTTCGCCGCGCTCGGTGAATTTGATCGCGTTTCCAACCAGGTTCATGAGCACCTGCCGCAGGCGCGTCGGATCGCCTCTCAATCCTAACGGCACATCCCTTTCAATAAAGCCGGCCAACTCGAGGCCTTTCTTCTGCGCGCGCTCAGCGAGCAACACGAGCGTGTCCTCGACCACCGTGCCCAGTTCGAAACTCACCATTTCGAATTGCAGTTTGCCCGCCTCGATTTTCGAAAAATCCAGGATGTCGTTCAGAATCGTCAGGAGCGCTTCGGCGCTGGTATAAATCGTTTCCGCATATTCACGCTGGCGATCGGAGAGCTCCGTGCCAAGCAGAAGACTGGTCATGCCAATGACGCCATTCATCGGGGTGCGAATTTCATGACTCATATTGGCGAGAAACTCGGCTTTGAGCCGGGCCGATTCGAGCGCTTGATCGCGCGCCGCGGCCAAGGCTTCGTTCATCCGTTTGCGTTCGATCAATTGCCCGAGCTGGCTTCCGATCGTTTCGAAAATGATCAACAACTCTTCGTCGGGTTGCTGGCGACGCCGGCTGAAAAATTCCAGGACGCCCAGAATCTCGTGAGCCAATGGAATCGGAAAGGCAAAGGCGCTCTGCAACTGCTCCCGTTGCGCCACGTCCCGGCGATTTGAACTCAAGTCATGCGCCACATCGGAAACCCAAACCGCATGGCGTGTCTCCCACACCCGGCCCGGAAGTCCTTCGCCAGATTTCAAGACTGTGGTCCGCGTGACTTGCTCGAATGCGCTCGGTCCCACACCGGGACGATTCCAGGTGCGCGCGCAACGCAAAACTCCGGCCGGCGCGTCCACATTCCATAATCCCGCCCAGTCCAGTTGCAGGCGCTCGCAAATGGCTTCAAGGATTTGCGAGATGGCCTGGTCAGGTTCCATGGCTTCAACCAGCACCCGCGTGACGGCGTATTGCAGTTGCTGCCGTTGCTCGATGCGTTTGCGATCGGTGATGTCGTAAAGCGTCGATCGGCTCATGACGAATCGACCTTGGCTGTCGTAAACGGCGCTGGCATTGAGCAGGACCGGAAGGATGCTGCCATCTTTGCGCATCAATTCGAATTCGAGGTCGCGCACCCAGCCGCGTGCTTTGAATTCCGGAAAATTGGCCCGAAACAGGGCCACACTCGCTGGAGTCAAGAGTTCCAGAAATCGCTTGTGTCCGACCAATTCGTCGCGGCTGTAACCCAGCCACTTCAGTTCGGTATCATTGACGCGGACGAAAACCCCCTGTTCGTCGAGCGAGTGGTAACCACAGGGTGAATGGTTGTACAAATCGCTGAGTTCGTCCGCGAGCCGCCTTAGTTCCGCCGCTTGCGTGCGGCGTTCGAGGATTTCGCGATGGACCACGAGCATGGTGCCGCCAACGCCCAGGAAGAAAAAGGCCACGGCCGTGTTCAACGCCATTGGGATCTGCTGAGGATCAAACCGGAGCGGACCGCCATACATGTAACCAAGACCAAACAACAACCCGACAAATGCCACTCCAATCAAAAGGCCTTTGATCACCGCCTGCGAAACCTTGGACTGGCTGGAGAACGACAACAGAAAAAATGCCCCGCTGGCAAAAAGGAAATTCACTGAGGTGAAGAAGGCCATTTTTCCGACCGGCGCGAGCCCGAAAGTTTCGGCGGGCAGATTGAACAACCATCGTTCCAGCCCGAAGTCTGTTCGCGCCAGATATTCAATCAACCGCCACAAGGCGAGCGCCATCACCGCCAAGGGCCCGATTCGGATCACGGCATCCCGAACGCGTCCCTGCCGCGGGTGAAATATCAAGACGACGCCCAGCCCGACAAAACCAAGCGCGGTGTTTGGCGCCATGGGAATGTATTTTGGGCTGATGGCCGCGAGAGCACGCCAATCGCCGATCCACCCGATGAGCGCAAGGCTGCCCAGGGTGATCACGATCCATCCCATGACCTGCGACCACCGCCTGAGATCAAAGAGGCTGGAAGGAACCTGGTCGGGAGAGGCGCTCATCGCAAATTTACGGCGCGGCCGGTTCCTGACCGCACTCGACGATGGGTTCGACGCGTTTGGTTTTGGAAGGAAACATCCGACTGACAGCTGGGGCTCGCAAATCGTTTAAGCGTTTCGATCGGTGCGAAAATAAAAAGCGAACCGGAATCGATTAGCAAACAATTTCCGGCGCATCGGTGCGCATTCCAGCCCGGAAATGCCGTTGGGAATCGAGCCATAAATTCTTTGGAATTCAGCGTTGACGCTTCGAGGTTCGAAGTTAACATGCACCGCTTAATTGAATCTTAAACCGACAACAATGTATGGCAGTTAAAGTTGCAATCAACGGATTCGGACGTATCGGCCGGCTGGTTTTTCGCGCCATGGTCGAACAGGGCATCGTGGGCAAAGACATCGAAGTGGTCGCGGTCGGAGATATCGTCCCTGCGGATAACCTGGCTTACCTCCTCAAATACGATTCCACTCAGGGCCGATTTCAAGGCCAGGTCGGATCTAAAAAATCTTCCGCCGACAAACCGGAGGACGACATCCTGGTTGTGAACGGCATGGATATCCGCGTGGTCAGCGCCAAAGATCCCTCCGGCTTGCCCTGGAAAGAACTCGGCGCCGAAATCATCATCGAATCGACCGGGTTGTTCACCGATTCCGAAAAAGCCAAAGGCCATCTTGCGGCTGGCGCCAAAAAAGTCATCATTTCCGCGCCGGCCAAGAACGAAGACATCACGGTGGTCATGGGGGTCAATCACGAAAAGTATGATCCCGATAAGCATCACATCATCTCCAACGCGTCCTGCACGACCAACTGCCTCGCTCCGGTCGTGCATGTGTTGCTCAAAGAAGGCTTTGGCATCGAAGAAGGTTTGATGACCACCATCCACTCCTACACCGCCACGCAAAAGACGGTCGATGGCCCCAGCAAAAAAGATTGGAAAGGCGGGCGCACCGCGGCAATCAACATCATTCCGTCCACCACCGGCGCTGCCAAAGCCGTCGGCCTGGTTTGTCCGGAGGTCAAAGGCAAACTGACCGGCATGGCTTTCCGCGTGCCGACTCCCACGGTCTCGGTCGTGGACCTGACGGTGCGCACCGTCAAGGAGACGAGCTACAGAGAAATCTCCGAGGCCATGAAACGCGCCAGTGAGACCTACTTGAAAGGCATTTTGGAATACACCAGCGATGAAGTGGTCAGCACCGATTTCATCCATAGCGCAGCTTCCTCGATCTATGATGAAGGTTCCGGGATCGAATTGAACAAGCGCTTTTTCAAGCTGGTGAGCTGGTACGACAACGAATGGGGTTACAGCAATCGCGTTGGCGACCTGGTCAAATTCATGATCAGCAAAGGACTTTAATGTCCGGCGGATGAGGGCGGAATTCCTCCCGGCTCAATTTCAAAATCAAAATCGAAAGGCGGCTCTTTCAACCGCCTTTTTTGTTTCAGAGCCTGGCTGCAGACAGGCTCACAGCGAGCGGGGGCCCTGATTCAGAAAATCTCGTGGCGGATCACTTTGATCCGTTTGGGATCGCTTTGGCCCAATTCGAGCAAGGTGGCGTTCGAATAGATCGCGCGATTGATTTGCACAGGGCGGATTTTTGCGAGGTCCCGCTGACGATCGAGTTCCTCGATCGAAAGAATATCGAGCGCGACCGGATCGCGGCTGAAACGCAATTGGTTCAGGACCGTGGAATGATGTAGCCAGGCGCGTTCCTCTCCCTGATATTGGCAGAGCAACGCATCGACCACGCAGCAAACAACCCGATCGGCCAATTGCGGCAGCGCGTAAACCTCCGGAAGGGCGCGCGCGAGTTCCTCGGGCGTGGTCTCGAATCGCAAAGTGTTGTCCACGCTGCCAAAGGCCAGATTGAAGAGATTACCGGCGACACCGGTGAGATTGTGGTTCAGCAGCGGGGTCAGCAAAATGATTTTGTCCATCTGGCGCGCGACCAGTTTTGAAACGTAGGATCGGCGTCCAATGCCTTCGCCCATCTTGCCAAATTCGTGATCGCCCCAGATCAGTTTTCCGAGCAAAGGCC
>JBFMDG010000425.1:0-6602 GCA_040754135.1 Verrucomicrobiota bacterium | reverse complement strand
TGCGCATCGTAGCCCGCGAGATCGAACAGCTCAGCGAAATTCGCGGCGGCTACATCATCCTGGAAAGTCTCGCCTCCTTCAACGTGGCCCATCGCCTCATCGCCACCAGCAATGGTTACGTCGATGCCCGCGTGTTCGACGACGGCGCCAACATCACGCTCAATGCCGATGTGCTCGTTTCCTCCGGCAACAATACCGATGGCGCGGGCGCGGGCTGGGTGCGATTGACCGCGCCGGATGGTTCGATCTTGAACCAGAATGCCTCGGACATTCTTGCGTCGAACAGCCGCTTGCTCCTCAAAGCGCGCGACGCCATCGGCACCCAAAACGCCCATCTCCTCACGCGCGTCAGCACCTTGACCGCTGCCACTGCGCTGCATGGCGCCGGAGACATTTTCATCACCGAACAGAATTCGCTCACAGTCACACGTCTCGATAAGGGCGCCACATTCGACAATGCCGGTTTCGTCGTGCCGGGATCCTCACATCCCTGGTTCAGCGACATCGGCTGGACACAGACACTCTCGAACGATTGGCGCGCTCAGATTGTCGATGGCGATTATCCGCATGCACTGGCGGCGGGCAACGGCGTCCTCTTCCTCGACCTCGTGGCCGTCGGTGCGCGCCTCACCCTCGAAGCGAACGGCGGCGACATCGTCAGCCGCGCGGCCAACAAGGACATCACGCTGGCCGCCGACGACATGGATTTCAAATCGGGCGCGAACCAGCTTATCGGCACCGGTGCGTTGTATCTGCGCGCGCATTCCGAGCCGTGGCAATACACGTTCGGCACCGCTGCGGAAGATGCGCTGTTGCACAATGAAGATGAGGCGGGTTACACGCCGACCGATGTCAGTCACGCGAATTCGCTCGACCTGTCCACACGCGATCTCGCCGCCATCAAGGACGGATTCACGAAGATTTATTTCAGCCGGTTTGCCTCCCCCGGAGAGCAAGTGGCCAATACCATGATCATCGGTTACGCGATCTTCCGCGAATCGGTCGAGTTCGTCGCCGATGACATCCAGGTGCGCGGCGAGCTCGAAGCGGTGCAGGATCAATCCGACATTTACGGCAACACGCTCGACTTCCGCACCAATACCATGACCGTGCAATCGGCCCATATCCACCGGTTGAACACGCCGGTCGGCTCGGGCATCACGGCCAAATACGTCAACATCTGGGCCGATGACAGAGTCCAGGTGACCGGTCACATCCGCACCGCGGTGGCCATGGTCATCGATGCCGGCAGCGGCCGCTTCACCGAAAGCGTGCACATCGGCGGCCTCCTGCAATCGGGCCGATGGCAGAGCTCGTGGCATGCGCCCACATTCACGGTGACCGAACTGGCCGCGAGCACGATCACCGTCACCTCGGCGGATGATTTCACCAGCTCGGGAACGATCGAAGTTTACGGCGCCAATTCGCGGCTCAGTTTGCAGAGCGACAAGGTGCTGACGCAGGAAACCGGATTTATCCGCGCCTGGCGCGACAACACCATCGCGGGCACGACGAGCATTGCCATCGCGGCAGGCGACCGCGTTTATTTGAATGGCAAAGTGCTGGCCGGCCTTGAACAAGGCGCTGCCGACCTTCAGTTCAATTATACCGGCCAGGGAACCAACATCTCGATCACCTCGGCTCACCAGACCAGCGTGGCCGGCATTGTCGCCGCGGCCGATCAATTCAATCTGACGATGGGCGCCGACACGGGCAGCGGCATCAGCTTCGTCCTTCAATCCTCGGGTCTCCTCTACATGCTCGGTGTCAATCGGCATCCGCTGCTCGTTGGACCGAATGACATCCAATTGCTCGGACCGGTTCATGTGTTGGGCGCGGGATCGGACCTCACGATCCAATCGGCGCAACAAGTGAAGATCGATTCCGATGTTGTGGCGCGCGCCGGCATTGACATCGAAGCCGGGCGGGATAGCACCGATCTCAGTTTTGATCTGACCACGCGCGGCACGCTGACCACGACGGAAGCCAACGCGCCCATCAACATTCTGGGCGCCGCCGCGGGCAGCGACGATGCGATCCTGTATGGCCTCATCGATGCCGAAGGCGCCGGGTCGGATGTAACGGTGACGTTTGGCGAACGCGTGCTGATCGGCAATGGCGTGGTTCAGAATTGGATTCGGGCGAAGGGCGACATCTCAATTTCGGGCGGCATCGACGAAACGGATGAGAGCCTCATGGTAGGCTTGACGACGACCATTGAATCGTTTGAAGCCGATCGCACGATCAGCTTGCTCGGCGCTGAACGCATCGAAATCGCCGGCTGGATTCTCGCTCATGGCGCTCGGGCCAGCATCACCGCCAATTCCACCACCTCGTTCAAACTCGTGGAAGGCGCGCGCATCAAGACTTACCTCGACGACAGTTCGATCAGCATCACCGCGTCCGATTGGGTGGGTGTGTTCGGCAGTGTGATCGCGGGCGTGAATATCACGGAGCAAACCAACGGCCCGACCCAATATGCCGAGAGCGGCACCCGCGCCGATGTCACCGTGCATTCGAACAAGCGCGCCGATGTGCCAGGCGCAATCACCGCCAGCCGCCATATCAGCATCACTGGATTGGAAGACGCCTCGGACGTGAGCATTTTCATCGGCGGCACGGTGCGCTCGCTCTCCAATGGCGGGCTCGTCACCATCGATGCGTTCAACGATCTCCGCATCCTGGGCAACGTCTTTGCCGATGGGTTGAACTCGGATGTCATCTTGCGCTCGCAAAATCAAATCCTGATCGATGGCTGGGTGCACAGCCATGACCAGGTCATCATCCGCGGCGGCATCGACTCGACCGGCGAAAGCGTGATCGTCAGCGAAACCGGAGAAGTCATTTCCGGAAATCCATCAGCCAATCCTGCCGAAAATATCGATACGCTTCACCTCACAGATCCCTATCGGGTTGAAGCCGGTCAAACGGTGCTCGGCCAAATTGATCTCTTCGGCGATGGCCGCGTGCAAATCATCGGCGTGGTCAAAGCGGTCGGGCGCGGCGCTGATATCCGGATGGAAGGCCGCAAACGCGTATTCATCGACAGCTCCGTTGAAACCGACGATCAACTCGTCGTTATGGGCGGAGCGGATGCCGAAGGCGTCAGCGTGCAAATCACTTCGATCGGCGGTTTGCGCAGCATTGGCTCGACGGGAACCGGCCTGGTTAACGTCATTGCCGCTGGACGTTTCCTGACGACCGGGCTTGTGGAAGCGAGCGGCACCGGGGCGGACATCAGGATTGCCGCACAAACGCAAGCCAGCATCGGCGGCCAGGTGCCGGACATTTTCGGAACGCTCGTGGACGTCGGCGCAGTCGTGAAGGCAGCCGATCGCATCGAGATTAGCGGCGGCACTGATGCTTCGGGCAAGAGCGTCATTGTTTATGGCGCGAGCGAAATCGTGACCAGTTCCACTTCGAGCCACATCGGAATCGATGCGGTGGGTGATGCGGATATCCTCGGAATGGTCATCGCCGGTGGTGAAGTGGTGAAAGTTTACAACGGCGCGACTTTCCTCGGACGCAGCGTCAACATTTTCGAAACCACCACTTCGCAATCTTCAATCGATATCGTCTCGAGCGCGCAGGTGCGCGTCGGCCTGGAAGTGCGCGCCGGCAAGAGTATCTCGATCTTTGGCGGCAAAGATCCGCTCGTGGCCGGTGAACTGCACACGGGCAAGAGTGTGGTCGTGCTCGGTTCCGCCCGCGTTCACACCAGCGCGACCGACAGCACCATTACCATCGCCGGAACCGATCGCGTCGATGTCCTCGGCGCGCCTTACAGCCTGAAGGTTGAACCGGCCGGATGGCCGACGCATACCGATGGCCGCATCGCGGCGGATGTGAAATTTGATGTATGGATCAACCTCGGCGAGACCACAGCCACTCACACGGTGACGGTGACCGCCGCTTCGACTTCAACCAACGCGGTGCTGCAAGATCTCGTCTCGAGCATTCAGGATGCGATCGATGCCATTCCCGATTTTGTGAACACGAGCGGCAGTTCGCGCATCCGCATCTTCCTCGAAAACGGCAAACTCGTCTTCACCAGCAACGGATTTGAATTCAAGATCAAGGGCGGCCAGAACGCCAACCTCTTCGGCCTCACCGCCAATGCCGCCGCCTTCGTGGAAGCAGTCAAAGCCGATGCCGCTATCAGCGCCGTGGCCACCGGTTCCAATGTCATTCTCGATGCCGCGCCGCGTTATGAAGTCGCCGCGCTCAACAGCATCGCCTCAGCCTACGGACGTCTCGACACCAACGCCACTTTCAGCGTGACGCGCGGTTCGGTCACGACTTCGGTCACGGTTACGAGCGCGTCCACAGCCAGCAACGGCAACATCTGGAATCTGGTGGACAGCATCCAGACCGCACTCGACTCGGCCGGGCTTTCCATCATCACGGTGCGTGTCAGCGACGGCAAATTGCACTTCAGCAGCCCCGAGGATTTCAGCATGACCGAGGGTTCCGGCGCGGCGCAGCTCGGTTTGCAAACGGGAACGAAAGTTTCCAGCCTCAGCACCGGCGGCAAACTTTATATCGGCGGTTCCATTCGCGCCTATGAAGCAATCTCGCTCTCGAGCGGCAAAGACAACGTGCTCCATCGCGACATTGAAATCGACGTCGCCGGCGCACTCGAAACGATTAACGGCTCGATCGAATTTGCCGCAGGCGAACACGGCTGGATCATGGGCGATATTGTCGCCGGCGGGCTCGACAGTTCGGTGCGGCTCCATTCCGATTACAGCCTCACCCTTGGCGGCGATATTTCGGCCAATGGCGATATCATTCTCACCGCAGGCGTGGATTTGTTGAGCAACGGCACTCTCGTCAACACGGCACCAATCGCCGCGCTCACGAGCATGACGCTGCAGCCGACCAGCGGTTTGGTTCTCTCGCCGCACAATAACGCCGCCTCCGATGGCCGCATCCTGGTCTATGGATTAAACGATGTGATCGTGGACAACACCATCGAGTTGCCGGGCAAGGATTCGCACCTCGAATTGGTTTCAACCCAAGGGGAATTGATCCTGACGAAAGATTACGGACGCGTTCTGGCGACTGGCACCGTCAATGTCAGCGGCAAAGTTCTCACGATCAATGGCGTGATCGAAAGCACTGGTCACCTCAATCAAATGGTCGCGCCGCGCCAGAGTTCGGAACTGCGCCTGACCTCGAGCAGCGAAATCAATATGGCCGCGTCGGTCAAAGCCGAAGGCTCGATTGAAATCACCGCCGCGAACATCACCATCCGCAATGTCCTCGAAGCCGGCGTCGATTTGAATAATGACAGCCAGACCGCCGGCCACTCCCGCCAAATCGTCGTTACCGCCAGCGGCAATATCGTCATCGGCGGCATCGGCCTGAATGCCGAGAGCGGCAAACGCGAACAGCTCGGCGGCCTCATCCGAGCCACAGATAAGGTGGATCTCACCGCCGGCGGGAATATCGACATCGCCGCCGCCAACGAAATCATCACCACCGTTGCAAACAGCGATGTCGAGCTGACGGCCAGCGGCAACATCAACTTGATCGGCGCCATCTACGCCGGACTCACCGTCAGCGAAACCCCCGCCATCATCGGCGCAAATTCGGACATTCTTCTCATTGCCGCGCGCACCATCACGCTCGGTGGCTTTGGTGTGAATGATCAAGGTGGCGACGAGTTGCGGACCGGTTCCGGCCAGGCTTCGGGACGGATTGAAGTGACGACCACCAGCGATGACGTGGCCAAGAGCTTGCGCCTTGGAACTGGCAGTTTCTTACGCACGTTCGGCAATAGCGATACCGTCAATGCGCAAGGCCAGGAAGTGACGATTTTCGAAATCGATATTGCCACCAGCAGCGCAATCGATCTTCAGGGCAATCTGTTCGCCGAGGGCGAAGGCTCCGACATCCGCATCGACGCGAGCGGCGATCTGTTCGGTCAACTCGGCGGTAAAGTGACCGTCGATACCGGCTTGGAAGCGAGCGACGAACTCGTGATTGTTGGCGGCAATGATCCCTCCGGCGTGAGCATCGCCATCAACGCCGTGCAATTTAAGAAGAATGCCGCGGGTGTGGAAGAACTCGATGCCGCCGGTGAACGGATTTATGAAGCGGGCGGTCTGCTCGACACCGGCGTCAATGGCCGCATCACCCTCAGCGCCGATCAAGACATCAGCATCTCGGGCATGGTCGGCAAAGTGTACAGCAAGCTGGTCGGCACGACCTGGGTTGCAACCACCGATGTGCCGGTCGTCAATATCACCACCACTGGCGACGTGTTGATCAGCGGCCTGCTCAACGCGCGGCAGGAAGTCACGGTCAATGGCAACCACATCATTGCCTGGGAAACGAGCGTCAGCATCGTGCGCGACAACGGCGGCACGCTGAAATTCGAAGGAAGCGGCGACGTGTTTATTTACGAACACCCGACCATCAAAGAACGTGCATTAGTCGCCGGCCAACTCCTGGTCGAACTGAAGGGCCGCAATGTTTATCTCTACGGCACCGTCTGGTCGAAGCAGTCCAACGGAAACATTCGCGTTAAATCGATGGATGACATCGTCCTGACCGGCCTGGTTGATTCGCTTAACACCGTGGAATTCCACGCCGGC
>JBFMDG010000424.1:0-6604 GCA_040754135.1 Verrucomicrobiota bacterium | reverse complement strand
TGCGCTATTATCGCGCGCTGTGGTTAGCGTATCAGGGTTTGCTGTGAGCCGAGTCGAATTCCCAATGCCACTGAGGATTTCAGGCGAAAAGTTCGATCGCCATTTGCGTTTTACCAAACCCAACAAGCGGCGGACGCGGCAAAGCTCGTCAAGGCGCCACAACACGCAACGTGCGCGGCACCAGTCCGAAATGCACGGGGAGCTGGCCGACCAACTCGCCATCCATCTGCAGAGCCGCTCCTGGAGTTGCCTCGAGCGTGAAGGAACTCGCCTGGAGATGCGTCTCGCTGCAAGGCCCAGGCACTCGGTTGAAAACAAATCCCAGCCCATACCGCAGCACCTGAAACCAATTCACTCTCGGAAAAATACAAACATCGAGCGCGCCATCCTGGAAATTCGCGGCGCGAAAAATCGGCAGAGATCCGGCGTAAAATCGCCCGTTACCCACCAGGATTAACTCGCCGCTGGCCGGTTTCGGGCCATTCAGCACTTCGACACGCGGTTGCGATTGCATCAATGCTTGAAATCCCGCCAGGATGTAGGCCCCTTGGCCGATGCGCTTTTTCAACGCCCAACTCACGCGGGCAATCGCGCTCGAATCGAGCCCCGCTCCCGCCATTTGCGCAAAGTATCGCCGCACCCGCTTCCCTTCGGATTGAAACTCGCCCCACGGCAGATCGATCACGATTTCGCGGCCGGCCTGCAGCGTTGTCCAAGATCGATCGAGACGCAACGGCAGGCCGAGCTCTCGAGCAAACACATTCACCGTTCCCAACGGTAAAACCGCCAGACGCGCGCGCTTGAATCCATCTCGAGCATCCCCAATCCCATTCAAGACTTCATTCACCGTACCGTCGCCGCCGGCGGCAATGAGGGTGTCGAAGCCTTCCTCGACCGACTCGGCCGCGAGGGTGCGGGCACTGCCTGCGGACGGCGTCGGCTTCAACGCCATTTGCGAGCCGATGGTTTCGAGGTGACGGCGAAACTTTCGCGCTTTATCCCCGCGCGCGGTGGGATTGAAAATAACGCAAGCTCGCACGCGCAACATTTGTCGGGGCACGTCCGGCTGTGTCGAGAGGAAATTCCGCGGCAGCGGATGGGGAGCGCGCCCGCCCCGGGCGCACTTCGAGGCACCCTCGCCTCGAAGATTGGGGATGGTGACGCCAACGATTTTCCATGGAAGCAAACGCAACAAACATGTTTCCCGCGACATTCCGGAAACAACACCTGCGACGGGTGTGCTCGTCGGGACGGGGGGACAGGCGGGACGCGCTGTCCTACATGATTTCGACAAAGATTGGGACGAAGTTTTCGACAAAGGGAAAGCGCTGACAAATGTTCAAGTGTGCGACATGACTGGCGTCCGGCTTGTCGGGTGCCGGAATTAGTACGGCTCCGGACGGGGAGTCTGTGACTCGCAACGGATGGGGAGCGCGCCCGCCCCGGGCGCACTTCGAGGCGCCCTCGCCTCGAAGATTGGCGATGGTGACGCCAACGATTTTCAATGGAAGCAAACGCAACAAACATGTTTCCCGCGAGATTCCGGAAACAACACCTGCGACGGGTGTGCTCGTCGGGACCGGCGGACAGGCGGGACGCGCTGTCCTACATGATTTCGACAAAGATTGGGACGAAGTTTTCGACAAAGGGAAAGCGCCGACAAATGTTCAAGTGTGCGAAATGACAGGCGTCCGGCTTGTCGGGTGCCGGAATTGGTGCGGCTCCGGACGGGGAGTCTGTGACTCGCAGCGGATGGGGAGCGCGCCCGCCCCGGGCGCACTTCGAGGCGCCCTCGCCTCGAAGATTGGCGATGGTGAAGCCAACGATTTTCAATGGAAGCGAACGCAACAAACATGTTTCCCTGACCTCCCAACAGGGACTGCTTCCTCTCATCCCCAACGGGGATGAAATCCATCAGCCCAGGGTTGCCGGCGTGCGGCTACCCTGGGTTTACGTTCAACACATTCATCAACCCTGAACGGGTTGCTTCGAAGCGGTGGCTTGCCAGGGGATGCCAGTTGTGTTACACGGGACGGGCCATGGGTCTTTGGCAATTCTGCTCGGCAACGATAGCCTGGCGCAAGCCTGGCAGCGTGTTCCCGGTTCAAGCTCATGGATTTTTCGCACCGGATGTCCGGTTTTCTTCCTCGGCTGCCGGGACCCTTCATCGAGGTAATACAATGAAAACTCTGACAGCATTTATCGGAATCTTCGCGCTTTCCTGGTGCGTTCACGCGCAAAACTTTTCCATCGATCAATCGTACCTCCCACGCGTTTCTCTCGAATCAAATATCGGAGCCGAAACGCTTTGGGGGCAAACCTTCACGGTGAGCCGGACAGGCATTGTCTCGCGCGCCGACTTGTTGATTTATCGCGGCGGACTCTTTTCCAATGTGCTGCGAGTCACGCTCGTCAGAATGAAAGGGCCATCCCTCGAACGGGTCATGGCCGAAGTCGAAGTGCCCGCGGCGCAAATTCCCGGCACGTTGCTGAATCCGCCTCAAATTTTGACCGTTCATTTCTCGACCAACACCACCGTGCTGTTGCCGGGCGATTCCGCGGCATTGATTGTGTCGGCGCCCAGCGCGAACAACAATCCGGCGCGGGTGGCGTGGGGCGCTGGATGCAATGGCAATGAGTTCATTCAATGCGGCGGGCCGGGCACTTCAGATGGATACGCAGGGGGGAAACCATTCTTTGCGGAGAATTTGCAGACCGCCCCGACATTCCTGGATGGTTGGGATTTCGGTTTCCAAATATGGATGGATCCACCGGTCTCCGTTCTCCCTCCAGACGAACAGTGGGTACTGGACCAGCAATATTCACCGCGATTGTCTCTCGAAGTTCAAACGCGTTTCGACACGTTCATCGGACAGACATTTGTTGTCGGCCAAACGGGGATTGTGCGACGCGTTGAGCTTGTCGTGTATCGTGAAGGCGATTTTCGGGAAGCGCTCACAGTGAGCTTAAGCAAAGTGGAAGGCGGAGCGTTACTGCCACCTTTTGCCACGGTTCAAATACCGAATGACCGCATCCCTCCAGCGCTCATGCATCCGCCCTCCTATTTGCTGGCCGAGTTTCCAACAAATGAATTCGCGGTCAGGCCCGGGGATGCGCTGGCCGTGGTAATCTGGGCTGGAAACACCAACTCATTTTCGGGACGCGCGGCTTGGGCGGGAGGCTGCGAAGGGGGAAGCATTATCAATTGCGGCGGACCGGGGACCTCGGATGGCTATCCGAGTGGCAAACCATTTTACACATCGAGCTTGACGAACGCGCCCATCTTTTTCGAGGGATGGGATTTCAGTTTCAGAGTTGTCCTTGGGCCGATCCCACCTCCTCCGCCGCCGCCCTTGCCGCCCAAGATACTGAGTGAACCGATTGATCTCACGGTCGCGGAAGGAGAACAGGCCGTGTTCGAAGTGGCTGCGCAAGGCGTTAATCCAGCTTACCGCTGGTTTAAAAACAGTCGGGCAATTCCAGGGGCGACCAGCTCTCGCCTGATCATTTCGAGTGCCCGGCTGAGTGATGCCGGCGGTTATTCCGCGGCGGTTGTTTTTCCGCAAGGGTCTTACCTGACTCGGGATGCAAAACTGACAGTGGTTCCCAAGGGATCTCCCATCGTGTCAACGCTCGCCGGGTCGGGATTGCCAGGCAAACTGGATTCGGAAAGTCCGTTGCGCGCCCGATTTACATTTCCCAACAGCCCTGCCGTGTCCCAAACAGGCTATATCTTTGTCGCCGATACCGGTAATCATTCCATACGCATCATTGCCCCGGAAGGCACCGTGAGCACGCTCGCTGGACGGGGCGAGCCAGGATATTTAAATGGCACGGCGGATATCGCATTGCTGCAAAACCCGCTGGCCGTCGCCTTGGATCGGGCAGGCGATGTCTTCGTGGCGGACACCGACAACAACGTCCTGCGCAAAATCATCACCTCCAGTTACCGGAACGTGATTACCTTTGCCGGGAGCGGCGTGCGCGGCCAGAGCGACGGATCCGGCGCCGCTGTGCGATTCGATTATCCGAATGATCTCGTGCTGGACGCGGGCGGGAATATTTATGTTTCTGAATTCAACGCCCACACGATCCGCAAAATCACACCACACGGCGTGACCACGACCATTGCCGGCAGCGGAAGACCGGGATTCAAAGATGGCCCGGCGCTGGAAGCCGAATTCAACCGACCCGCAGGAATTGGCCTGGATCGCACCGGAAACCTGTACGTCACCGAATGGCTCAATCACACGGTGCGCAAGATTTCTCCCGACGGTCGTGTCACAACGCTGGCCGGCAGCGCCAACGCGCCGGGACTGAAAAATGGCCGCGGAAACGAGGCGCGATTCCACACGCCCGATGGCATTTGCGCCGACCCCGATGGGAATCTTTACGTCACCGAATATGGTAATCATACCATCCGAAAGATTACTCCCGATGGCATGGTCACGACCTTTGCTGGTCGCGGGTTTCCGGGCTACGCCGACGGCGCGCCTGATGCCGCGCTGTTTCGTCATCCGGGCGGCGTGGCGTGGCACCCCAACGAGTGGTTGATTATCAGCGACACTGGCAATCACCGCATTCGGAAGATCGACCTGAAAGCAGGCCGCACCAATCTGGCGCCGATTGAACCATTTCTCGTCCTGGATTTGCGGCCGACGCTGACACTGTTCGGCCGGGTGGGTCAGGAGTATCGGATCGAATTCAATGAAGAAGCGAATCCGGCGCAATGGCTGCCGCTGGTAGAAATCAAGCTGACCAACTCGTGGCAAGTTTGGACCGATCCACGTCCAGCTTCGCCCACACGCCGGTTTTATCGCGCCGTGGTCAAGGAGTGAAAGCGGGGCTGTGACGTCTGTGAGCGGCAGCGGCTTTCCTTTCACAAGGCCCACAGCCAGTCCGTGCCCTTTCTCTTCGCGCACGTTGCTGCGGCTTGAAAAGCCGCGCTCCGACATGCGGTTTGAAAAGCCGCGCTCCGACAGGAGTAGCGCGCCCCGATTCCTCCATTGACAATCGGATAGGTTTTCCCAAGCTCAGATGCACATTTGAAGCGTAAACCGAATTAACCGAAATCAAATCCAGGAGAACTGAGCCTATGGCCACAATGCATGAAGTTGATTACAAGATTTACGGCGATGACATGCAATTCGTCGAAGTCGAACTCGATCCTCAGGAAGCGGCAATCGCCGAAGCCGGTGGCATGATGTACATGGAGGATGGGATCGAAATGGAAACCATTTTTGGCGACGGTTCGCAGTCGAACAGTGGTTTCATGGGCGCTTTGCTCGGCGCGGGAAAACGATTGATCACCGGGGAATCCCTATTCATGACGGTGTTTCAAAACCGCGGCGCCGGCAAAAAACGGGTCGCGTTCGGCGCGCCTTATCCCGGCAAAATCATTCCCGTGCACCTTTCCGAAATCGGCGGCGAACTCATCGCGCAAAAGGATTCCTTCCTCTGCGCCGCAAAAGGGGTCAGCATTGGCATCGCCTTCCAGCGCAAAATCGGCGTGGGCCTGTTCGGCGGCGAAGGATTCATCATGCAACGGCTCCAGGGCGACGGCTGGGCCTTTGTCCACGCCGGCGGCACCTTGATGCAACGCGACCTCAGCCCAGGTGAAACCCTGCGCGTCGATACCGGATGCATTGTGGCATTCCAACCGTCAGTCAATTACGACATTCAGTTCGTCGGCAAAATTAAATCGGCGCTCTTCGGCGGTGAAGGGCTTTTCTTTGCCACGTTGCGAGGTCCAGGCCGAGTCTGGTTGCAATCGTTGCCATTGAGCCGGATGGCCGATCGGATTATTGCCGCGGCTCCGCGCGCCGGTGGGACGCGCAAAGGCGAGGGATCGATTTTGGGCGGATTGGGTGGATTACTCGACGGCGACAATTCCTAGCGCCACGAGTTTTCCCACTCCCGCGCCATTGCGGCGGGGCCGGACCTGCTTTGAAAACCGCGATCACCATCCTGGTGGCATTGCTTCTCATTGGAGCGGCTTTGGGCGGTGGGTGGTATCTCAGCCAAAAGCGCGTGGTGCCGCACTCGGTTTCCGGCACGATCGAAACCGATGAAGTGCGGATCGCTTCCCGGCATGGCGGCCGCGTGATCAAGCTGCACGCGTCCGAAGGCGAGTCGCTCGGGCCCGGCCAGCTCGTCGCCGAATTGGAAGCGCCCGAACTCGTGGCTCAACGCGACCAGATCAAAGCGCTCCTCGAGGAATTGATCGCCGGTCCGCGCCGTGAAGAACTCGCCGCCGCCAAACACGATTGGGAATCGGTGCAGGCCGAACTCGAATTTGCCGAGGCAGAGGAACGCCGCAGCAAAGAATTGTTCGCGCAGAAAGTGATTTCCGAAGCCGAGCGTGACCGCGCGGCCAGTCGAACGCGCTTTTTGGAAAAAAGCGTTGCCGCGGCGCGAAGCCGATATGAGTTGCTCCAGGCCGGTACTCGTCCGGAGAAGATCGCGCAGGCGCAGGCGCAATTGGCGGAGATCGAAACGCGGCTCCAGGAACTGAAAGTGGCGGCCCCCGGTCCAAGCGTGCTCGAACTGTTGCATGTGAAAGTGGGGGATGTCCTGGCGCCGAACCGCGAGATCGCCACGCTCA
>JBFMDG010000423.1:0-6604 GCA_040754135.1 Verrucomicrobiota bacterium | reverse complement strand
AGAGCCGACTCACGTCAGGCTGCTACGAGGAATTGGGGTCTGCGTCGCATCGAATGTGAGTTCGATCATTTGTTTCTGGTGGGGGCGCGCTTGGCGATCGGGCACGCGTTTGCGGATCTCAAAAGGCGGCGGAGGCGTTTGGCGCGCAGGCGAGCGTACTGGCAGACGTTTGGCATGCGCGCAGAAAAAGTTAGAGCCGACTCACGTCAGGCTGCTACGGGGAAGGAAATTAATCGCATCGAATGACCCGGTGCTACGAGATCCCTGCGGTGCTCGCAACAGGGGCCCGATCAGCAAAAAAGGACTTGCTCCCAATTTCCATTTGCTTGAATCTTCGCGGGAATTTTTTAACCCGCTCAAATTGTATGGGTCGAATCTATAACAACATCGTTGAAACGGTCGGACGCACACCACTGGTCCGGCTCAATCGAGTCACCGCCGGTCTGGATGCCACCATCCTGCTCAAATGCGAATTCTTCAATCCGCTCGGCAGTGTCAAAGACCGCATCGGCATGTCCATGATCGAGGACGCCGAGCAACGCGGCATCATCAACAAAGAAACCACGCTGATCGAACCGACGAGCGGGAACACGGGGATCGCGCTTGCCTTTGTCGCGGCAGCGAAGGGCTATAAACTCATTCTCACCATGCCGGAGACAATGTCGCTCGAACGACGCACGCTGCTCGCCATGCTCGGCGCGCGCCTTGTCTTGACTCCCGGATCTGAAGGCATGCGCGGCGCCATTGCCAGAGCGGAACAAATTGCCCGCGAAACTCCGAACTCATGGATTCCGCAGCAGTTCGAAAATCCTTCGAACCCCGCCATTCATCGTAAAACCACCGCCGAAGAGATTTGGGACGATACCGAGGGAAAAGTCGATATTCTCGTGGCCGCGGTGGGCACGGGCGGAACGATCACCGGCTGTTACGAAGTCATTAAGCCGCGCAAAACTTCTTTTGTGGCGATTGCCGTCGAGCCGAAGGATTCACCGGTCATTACGCAGACGCTCACGGGCCAACCGTTGAGACCCGGGCCGCACAAAATTCAAGGCACCGGGGCTGGTTTCGTTCCGAGAAATCTTCATTTAAAAGACGAACAGGGGAATGCGCAGATCACCGAGTGCATTCAGGTTTCGAACGAAGACGCTTTTGCCATGGCGCGCCGCCTGGCCAAAGAGGAAGGAATCCTGGCCGGCATTTCTTCCGGCGCGAATGTCTGGGCTGCAATCGAAGTGGCTAAGCGTCCGGAGAACAAGGGCAAAGTGATCGTGACCGTTGCCTGTTCCACGGGTGAACGCTACTTGAGCACTCCCTTGGCTGCGGAAGCCAAGGCGGAAGTGGGCGGTTAATCATCAAAATCCCAATTTGGCCAGCTCACTTTGCAGCTGCGCCTGAAATTCCATGATGTCTTCTTGCGGCGGGCGATAACCCTGCTGTTTCGAAGCCAGACCAAGGCGACCGAGTTGATCAAGGTACCATTCCGCTGAATTCCCATCGCTGAATGTGACACGTCCGCTGACCACTGCTCCGGGGCGCGTGACTTGATCGACGCTGACCGAGACGCGACCTGCGGGCCGTTCGGGAGTCTCGGGCTGCGCATCGGCTTTTTGTTTGCCGGCGGGTGGTGGGGTTGCGGCGCGGGATTTGTCCCCTAAAGTTGCAGGCGCAGGCGCGGGTTCTTTATCCTTGGGGTTGAGCTTGAGATCATCGAGCAGAAAGCGCACTTCCATGTAGGTCAGGCGCAATCCAAATTCGGTGCTGAGTTTGTTTTGGATATCGGAAAGGCTGAAGCCTTGATCGATCCATTGTCTGACCTGTTGTTTTTGAGATTCTTCCAGATTCATAGTGCTGAGTTAGTCCGCACGTTCAACTTCCTGACGCTCTGCCAAGCGATTCCGACATCGCCCGTTTCAATGGGACACAGGCTTTGCGTGCATCATTCGGCAAACGCTGCACGAATCGATGGGCAAAGTCCACGCCGGTTTATTTGCCTCCTCGAACGCAGTTTTTCAATCCTCTTCCTTTTTCCTCGAAGACTTTGTTTCGGCAATGGGGTGATTCAGTCGATGGCGATCGGCCTGCGTGAACTCTTGCCGCGCGGATTGAGCCTCCGACAGCGCGCTTATTCAGCAGCTTCTGCCTTATAAAAACTGGCCATGTTATGCGGAAGAATTTCAAGAGGGATTGCCACGCCCATCGGGTAAGTCCTCAAGATTTCCCAATCACGGAGGTTGGTCGATGTCTTGAGCAGTATCGGCTTTTGTTCCCCACCCAAAACCTGGAGCAACAGCGAGCCGGTGGGGCTTTTAATCATCTCTAACCTTAATTCCGGTGGCGGAGTTGGGCTAAAATCGACGGCAATGGAAAAATCCAGGGAACTTCCAAAAAGAGTATCGATGGCAATCGCGAAAACTTGCCCGGGATTTGAGGCAAATGTCACCTGGTTTGTTCCCTGGGCCACACCAGCCGCGACCGGCCGCAACTCGGAAACGACGGACCCTTCATACACCGCCAGCAGGTTCCGCGGAGAATAGCTTTCCCAAGGCGGTTTGAGTTCGCGCAATGTCATTATCGCTTGCCCCGCGGCAGGCGCTTCCCAAAAATACCAGACCGAGCGCCCGCCAAATTCCCCGGCATGACGCGGCTCCTGGAACTCGCGCGTGGCGTCCAGTGTCCAGCCGAGCGTCGGAGCATTATTTTCACGCAACAGGATGGCGTCGGAAAAAAGATCATTGGGCGGGGGTCCAGTTTGTTTCAGCGCCAATGCGCATTCTCCCGGCGTTCCGCTGCGCAACGAAACGGCCACCTGATACGTAACACCGCGTTCGGCTTCAAAATCCACTTTGCCAGGGCCGAGCGGTCTGAGCGCGACAGGAGCCAAATCCAACAGCCCGCTGCCTGTGTAAACCGCAACAGCCGATTCAAACTGCGCCGCCAGTGTGATGGAGGCAAGTCCGGTGCTCGGCGCTGTCCAGGTCCACCAAAGTGATTGGGTTGTTGTGCCAGCCACTCCGTGGTCCGGTTCGTTCGCCTCACGCGTGGCAATCCGATTGTCGCCGCGACCGAAAACAGACGAGCCAATCAGCACCGCGCTATCAGCAAAATCGTCATTCATGCTGATGGGCTGGAAAGAAAGGCGCCAGCTGATATCGGTTTCAACCCCGCTTGGATCAATCAGCGCAATCTGGCAAACCTGTCCTTTGCGGACGATCCACGTTGTGCCCGCTGAAAATTCTGGTGAAGCGGCAGGCAATGGAGTCAATTCAGCCAGATCTTCCCCCGCATACGCAGCAAAACTCGTGGATTGGCGAAATGCACTCAGATACCCATGCGCAAGCGCTGTCCAGGTCCACCAAACGCTCCGCGGCCCATGCGGCGGTTCCCCAACTTCCGTTGTCGATGCCGCCGACGAGGCAGGGACCTGCACAATATTTCCCGAAAGAACGATGCGATTGGCAAACGCGTCATTCACCGCCCTGGGGACGAAATTTAGATAAAGTATTCCTGATGCTCTGATGCGAATGACGTACTCCAGATTCTGTCGGACAACCACTCGCTGTTCGGGCCAATCAACCAGTCCAGCGAGTGTTCCCCGCTCATCGAACACCGTCAGGCGCACACCGCTCAAATGCAGCACACCATCTTCTGGAGCCGACCAGGAAAACCAAATATCGGCCGGATCATTGGCGGATCCAGAATCGCTCGTGGCCCCCGCGAAATTCACTGCCACAGCCAAATCAGTTCCGCTCAGCACCCGGCGATGAGCCAGCTCATCATTGGCGGGGCGGACGGTGACAGTCAGCGGCAAAGAACCGGCTTCACCACCAGAGCGCAACCGTGCGACAGCTCGAATTGCGATTCTGCCCGTAAACGGGTTCTCCCAAAGAAATTGGAATGGGGGCGAAGCCACCGCAGCAATGGATTGCCAACCCTCAGCTTCCAATTGCGCCTCGAACTCGATGGCAACAATCTGCTCGGGCCGTTCCGTCGTGCTGATCTGCAGAAGCAACGGATCGCGCGCATTCCAAATGGTGGCTGGGGCAGGGGAGGTGATCCGCAACGAAATGAGCTGGAACTGCAGATCGAAATCAGAACCGCCCTCCACAGCCAGGTAATACGTTCGCCCGGCTTGGACAATCATCGGCATGCTCAGTGGGATTAATTCCATCAGCTCTTGGCCCGCATAAACCGCCGGGATGCTGCCAGTGAATACGAAATTGCCATCCGCCGGCGGGGTCCAGCGATACCAGACGCTGTTGCCATCCAGATTGCCGTGGTGATTTGGCTCGCCCGGCTCCCGACCGGCGCCAGCGCAAGTTCCGGCAAGCTTGACGTAGTGTCCGGCCAGAACAACAGCGCTTTTGAAGTCATCGTTCGCCGGCCGAATCTGCAGGAATAGCGGTGGTAAGAATCGCGTTTCGTTCGACTCATTGAGTGCTATACCCCGAAGCACATGATAACCGGGCGACGCATCGGCCAGTTTCCAGCGAAATGGGGCGGAGGAAAGTTCGCCAAGTGAATGCGAATTCTGGAACAACCAGGCCCTTGCGATCGGGCGCCCTTCCGCATCGACTCCCGCAAGCTCAATCACAGGGTCCGCCGGAAACGTAAAAAGAGAATTTTGCGCCGGCTGGACAAAAGCAATGTCTGCCATCTGCAATTCCAGTTCGTAATCGATCGATACGCGCAGCGATTCAACTACGACAATCGAGTAGCTCGTTCCAGCCTCAGCCAGGAATTGCGCAACGGGGCGGTCGCCGATCGGGAGGACCTCCGAAACGCGTTGCAGCAGCGGAAGCGTGTCGCCACCATAAACGACCAACTCTCCGGGGGTGCATATGAGTGATACCCAGCCGTCGCGCGGCGCCGTCCAGCGCCACCAAACCGAGCGGCCGCCGGAAGTGGAATTGTGAGCTGGCTCGTCTGCCTCTATTCCGGATCCCCAGGTCGAACCGCGGATGCGAACGTTTTCGCCCTGCAATGGCGATGCGTTCACAAATAAATCGTTCGCTGCCGGTGTATGAAACGCATAATCGAGCCAAAAAGGGCCGGCACGATTGGGAATAAGGCTGGCTGCGGCGAGGCGATAATGGTTTCCTTTTTCCACTGGCACCACCAACGGATCACCTGAATCGGCCGTGCCTCGTCCAAGCAACGCAAGCGAAGCCAGATCCTGTCCCGCATAAACGGCAACCACCGGTACCGCCGGGTTGCGCGCATAAGTTGGTGCGGGATCAATCCGCGGCATGATTTCCAAAAATCCATTCTCAGGCGCAACAAATCGAAACCAGACGGATTGTCCGCCGCCAATTTCGCTGTGGGGCGGTTCCGCAGGCTCTAGGCTCGCGCGGGTGTTGTCGAGCGCGATGCGTCCACGGATTTCGTGAATCGTTTGCGCCACTGCAAATGCATCATTTGGCGGGATGGCGGGCTCTGGGATGCGCTCCCACCGCAGTTTCAAATCTGAGGAGGGCGGGCCATGGACGCCGAGTGCGTACTCTTGTCCCGCATCGAGGTAGATATCGATCGAAGCACCACTTGCGACCAGAGAAGAAAAAGTTGAGGCATCTCCGGCCCGAAACAGATTTAGAACCGCATTCTCCCCGCAGCAGAGGTTTGCTTTAAACCGAGCCGCATCCGAGGGAACAATGGCAAACCAAATTGAAGCCGGCATGGAAAACGGTTCGCCTGGTTCGCGAGTGGCACCGGCTAATGAAACTGAAATCTCGCCGGAAACCAGGTCCAGCGGTTGGCGTTTTGCCAGATCATCATTTTCCGGTGCGGCCACAAAACTCGCTTGCCAACGAATGATACCGCCATCGCGCAAGTCATTAACCGAGCCGTTTTCTCGCGCTCGTACGGCATAGGTTTGACCGGCTGACACGGAATATTCGAGCTGCCAGGCGGCATCGCCCGGCAGCCGCTCGCGATCCGGCGCAACGAGCGTCAATTCTTCCAAGCGCGAACCGGTAAACAACTCAAGCCACGGCGCACGCTGGCTCCCAAGCAGGGTGAAGTAAACGCGCCCGTTCGCCGGGGCGGTCCAGCGCCACCAAGCCGATCCTTTCGAGGGCGGTTGCAGGTCAGGCTCGCCTGATTCCATTGTGGCCGCGGCACTGTTAACGGCTCCGGAGTTCGGCAACATCACGGTAGGACGATCGGCAAATCGGTCTGCGCCTTCCACCGGGCTTGTGTTCAGGAGAACATCAAACCGGATCGTCTCCGAATAGAATTTCTCGCCATTGGCGGCGTGTCCTTCCGCAAGCATGGAATACGAACCGGCGCTCAGCGAGCGAAAGAGGTGCGGTTGGCTCAATCCTTCAATTCTTTTCGTGCCTTGTGCCGGCTCGTAAATCCACAACGACCAGTCCACGATGGGTTGGGGTTGTGGCCCTAAATCGATTCGCACTTCGATATCTGCCGGCGCAAGAATGACACTGCCGTCTTGCGGAGCGGTCAGGCGCAGCGTAGAAAGCGAAAATTGCTGTTGTACATCCAAAATTCGGGTTGTTCCTCTCGAATAAATCACGATCCAATATTCGACTTCCGCCGCCACGGGAAGGAACCATGAAGATCCCAGATCCGGTCTGGAACTGATCAGGAC
>JBFMDG010000422.1:0-6635 GCA_040754135.1 Verrucomicrobiota bacterium | reverse complement strand
CGCTTCACCATCGCCAATCTTCGAGGCGAGGGCGCCTCGAAGTGCGCCGGGGCGTCCACCCTCCGTAGCAGACTACTGCGGAGGACAGGGGGCGCGCTCCCGATCCGCTGCTGCGCAGCGCCGAGGGTCTGCGACCCGAAGCTGCTGCGGTTTCAAATGGCCTGGCAGAGAATTCCGAAATGGAATTCTCTGCCCCTGGTCAATGAATTACTCGATCGAGCTCAGGTTCAGGCCGTTCCCTTGGCGTCATTCCATCCGCAGCGGATGAATGAAATCGATGCAATTAATGAAATCAAAGCTCGGTAGGGCAATGCACCAGACAGTCCTCGGGCAGTGCCAATCGGGATTTGATGCAAAACTGTTCGTGCAACTGACGGGCGAGTTCAAGGGTTTCGTC
This sequence comes from Verrucomicrobiota bacterium, assembly GCA_040754135.1. Classification (GTDB taxonomy): domain Bacteria; phylum Verrucomicrobiota; class Verrucomicrobiia; order Limisphaerales; family SIBE01; genus JBFMDG01. The sequence goes on along the minus strand of JBFMDG010000422.1, from coordinate 6,238 downwards.
CTGAGTCCCGAGGGCTGGTTCGAGCGACAATTCCGGTTTGTGCCAAGGGGAGGGGATGAGCGCATCGACATCGCGCAGGAAGCATCGTTGCTCGATGCGCAGAATGCGTCCGCTCTCGGTGAGAGTGGCCACGGTTTGGGCGACGATGGTGGCATGGGCGGGCAGATCAAACTTAAAAGTGTGATCGCCCGTCCAATCAAACTCGCATCGACCCAGTTCGTTTTCGCAGCTGAAGATCGTTTTCATGGGTTGGGGATTGGGTTTGGGTTTGTTGAGTGGCGCGCTGACCGTCATCGTGGCCGCACCATTTCGGTGGCCGTTGCCATGGATTTTCATGACGGCGGTTTTTTGCGCGCGTATGGCCGCCGTCCACAAAAATGGGGAGCAGGGCCTGAAAATACGATGCCGATGCATAATAGTGGTTCCTGTGTTTCTCGCGCTGGTGAATGCGATCAGAGATCTTCATCAATGGCGCCCGGTTGGGGCAGCCAGAAATTCAGCTCTTGCGACGCGGATTCGAACGTGGGATTGAGCGCGGAACAGGAGGTGGCCCCGGCCGGGACGTGTCTCGTGTTCGGCTCGCCATCGCGAAGAATCCAGCCGTAGTAACCGGTTTCTGACTCGATCGGATCGATCGGCCAGGAAATTTTTCGAGCCATAAACTTTGGCGCTTTCAGGATTCGAAAGCCCTCCCTTCAGCCTCAATCAGAACTGAATCCTGCGACGATGACAATCAGGGCCAGCCATGTTTCTGATGGAGAAATATCCACGCGCCGGGGTCAGGTGGAACCTGAACCCAAAGGAGGGAAGAAGACAAATATCACCGCGAATCAGGCTGCCTGGCGCAGAGCGGTCGAGGTTGGTTTGCGCACCTTCCTGGATCCGTCCTGGCGTTCGGCCATCAGCCGCGCTTCAGCCTGCAGCCAATGGTCAAGATCCCGGCCATCAATGCAACCTTCGCTCAGATAAATGTTGTAAGCTTCCGCAGCTATTTCTTCGTGGGTCGGCGGAGAAGTTGTCTCAAGTTTCTTTGCCATATTTCGTTGTGGATTTTTGGTAAATGATTTTCAGAAATCGCGGGTCCATGCTGACTTCCGCCTTTTGAAATTCAATCAGGCGCGAACCTGTTTTTCGTCAGGGGAAATACCTGACCCACCGGCAAGGAAATCCCTGAGCAAAGAGGGAAGCGTCCGCGCCCAATCATTCTCAGGCCCGTTGATGCACCACACGAAAGAGGCGCAGAAAACTGCGCAGCGGATATTTCATCCGCGTCGGAATGGGGCCCGCCGCCTCGGGAATGGCGCGTCCCTGGGTGCGAGCAGGATGGCGAATGTTTGCCTGGCGAATGCGAACGATCCAAGCACTTTGCTTTGTATCGTCAAAGCGAATCGAGATTTTTACTGAGGTGCGTTCCATGTTGACCTCCCTTTCGCGGTCCAGTCATCCTAAACCGCGTTACTTCGTGCTGCCGAGCTGTTCGTTTTGCTGTCCACTGCTTCTCCTTTACGCCCCACACTCAAAGCAATCGCCGCCCTTCGCAATCAGGCCAAGGCCGGTTTTTCTCCGAATGGAATGGCGGGCAGGCCAGTAGGGGATTGTTTGACGCCAAGAGGCGCAATCGAGGGGAAGAGTTGAAGAGTTGAAGAGTTAAAGAGTTGAAGGGTTAAAAAAGTTAAATGGTTAAATGATTCGCGCCTTGGAATCGCGCTCCCCCATGTAACAATGTAACCAATTTAACCATGTAACCCATTTAACAATGTAACCAATTTAACCATGTAACTCACTTAACCGTTTTTACTCACTCCAAAGTGGAAAAGCACATTTCTCAGGAGTTGCTGCAATTTGGTGTCGCTTAATAACGCCCAGCCGGTGCCGATCGAACCGGTGTTGAAGACGCGTCCGCCTTCGGGCCGCTCCCAGTAAATCATTTCTCCGCCTTGATCGGTGGGCGGCTGGACCGGACGGAAAAAATAATCAAACGCCGCGCCGCCAATTTTCCAGGTGATGATGCCATTGGCGATCCGTTGAATGCCGGGCGGGTCCGCCGGCATGGTGGCGCCGGCTGGCGGCGGTTTGTTCTGAAGACTGGCGAGGGTGGAGAGGCGCACATCAATCTCATGACCATTGGCGCGCGGCATTTTTCCATCCGGCGCCTGACCGAAGGCCTCTCCATTTTTCAATCCGCAAGGAACCGGTTTGCAAAACAAGAAATGATCGGCGTTCTCGACCAGGTAGGGGCCGAATTGATCCGGGTTGCCCTGATTGTTCCAGCCGAGCGTTTCCAGGCCGATCAATTTCCAACCGGGAAAACCGCATTCCCGCATCAGTCCGCCGCGGAGTCCGTCGTGGCTGTGCCATGATTCGCCGCGTTGCGCCGCGGGCACCTGCTCGCCCGGCGCATCGACCTTGCGGCATTCCAAAATAGTCGCCGTTTCGTTGTAGCTGACGCGCCAGAAAAGCGAATTGCCGGACAAACAGATCACGTTGCCGCCTCGAGCGAGATAACGCTCCAATCCGCGATACATCGGGATCGACCAATATTCGCTGTGGCCGTTGATCACGACCACGGGGTAGTGATTGAGGATTTCCGGATCATGATGCAGGTCGAAATCGCCAATGAGATCGAAATCGTAACCGTCCTTTTCCAGCCAGATGTGAAGGAACCGATCCGCGCGCGCCAGATGGCTGTAATCGGTGGGGCCGCCGTAAAGGATGTACGGTCCCGCGGCAGGCCAGGGCATGCGCAAACCGATTTGATAAGTGCCCTGGCCCGCGGCATGGCCTCGATAAAAATTGAACGCCGGCGGATCGCCCGGGCTGTTGGCAAAACCGCCCGTGCCCCAAACCTGTTTCAAATCGGGCGCGGGCTTGGCAAATGGAGTGCCGCTATAAGCCCGCCAGGTATGCGTCGAGGCCAGCACGAGAATCGGCGCGCGTTTGCGCCGGGGCGATCTGCGCACCAGAAATGTCACGTGATACAAATGCGGCTGGCCTTCGAGTTCGTATTGAATCCGGCCGACGTAAATGCCGGGTTTGGCATCGTTCGGCAAACGATATTGGTGCGCCGGTTTCCACCCGCAATCATACAGATCATCCGACGCGAACCGCAGCGCGTGACCGCGCCGTGGATCTTGCGCGGGATCGTAAGTCGCGAATCGGGTGACGGCCGCTTTGAAGGAAGGTCCGCCAATCATCCAGGTGCCATGATTCACGATTTGTCCATGACGCGCATGGCGCGAGCAATCGCGGACCAAATCGCCGCCTTCTTCATCGAACGGCCAGCAGCCGAGCAGATGTTCTGGTTCGGGCAATTTCAGAGCGCGCGCCTGAAAGCGCTCTTGAATTTGCGTGCGCGACAACGCGGTGTCATACACGGCCGGCATGGCCATGTCGCCGTCGAGGAAATGATCGGCCACGCTATTGTTTTCGAGAGCGCCAATGCGGATGGGATGGCGCGGGAGCGAGAGCGGGGCGGCGAAACGCGCTCCGGCGAGCGGTTCTCCGTCAATCCAGAGCGCGATGCTTTCGCCGGTCCAGGTGGCCACGAGATGATGCCAGCGGGCTTTTTTGAGAACTGAATCGGGTGAAGCGAGTTCGATGTGCGCATTGCGTTGGCGCGTGCCGAGCAAAAGTGAAACGCCGCCCGAGACATTCAGAAAAAAGGCCACGCCAAGGCCGCGCTTCGAATCAAACTGTTGAATGAGGCCGGCTTTTGTTTTGAGTCTCCAAGGACGCACCCAGCATTCGAGGGTGAAAGCGGAAAGGCCTTTCCCAATGCCTTTGGCCACGTGCACGCAGGAACCGGGATGAATGGGTTGCGGTTGGGGCTGGCGCCGAGGGAACGCGTGCAAAATCTGATCGCCCGCGGGATCGTCCACGGCCAAACCGAGCCGGCAAATTGTTAGCCGGTATGGCACGGTGCTGCTGACGTGAAACACGATCGACTCGCCTGCGGTCACACTTTCGCGATCGGCATACGCATGCACGCCCGGCACAATGATGGAACGATGCGGAAGCCGTGCGTTCGAACGCGCCGCGCCGCCCGAAGTTGAAACAAGTGGCAGCGCGCCTGTGCCAGCCACAGCAATGGCCGTTCGCTTGAGGAATTCGCGTCGCGTCGGATTGTTCATTGTCTTTTTAAGGCAACGTTGGGTTTGCGGATGGGGAGTATTCTGAAGCGTTGCAAAAGCGGGGAAAGAAAATTTTTTCAACTGCTATCAATCGCTGGGCGATTTTCGTTCGCACGCTGGGCTTCTGCTTTGGGATTGCCTCGACACCTCGATCTTTTTTTGGCTCAGTGTCACTTCATGCGAGTCCATTTTCTTGGCGCCACGCGCACCACAACGGGATCGATGTATTTGCTCGAGATCAATGGCCTGCGGATTCTGCTCGAGTGCGGCTTGTATCAGGGCCGTCGCGAAGAATCGATCGAGCGCAACCGTCATTTCCCGTTCAATCCCGGGTCGATCGACGCGGTGATTCTCAGCCACGCGCATATCGATCATTGCGGAAATCTGCCCAATCTTTGCCGGCAAGGTTTTCGAGGCAACATCTATTGCACTTTTGCCACGCGCGACCTTGCCAGCATCATGCTCGAAGATTCGGCGGAAATTCAAAAGGACGACGCCATTTACGTTTCGAAGGCGCGCGCGAAACAGAATTTGCCGCCGGTGGAACCGCTCTACTCCGCGGAGGACGCCGAGCGCGCCGTTCGCCAGTTCGTGTCGCTCAATTACGATCGACCAATGCCGGTGGGGGACGGTGTGACGGTGACCTTTCGCGATGCCGGCCACATTCTCGGTTCCGCGCAGGTCGTGCTCGATATTCGCGAAGGAGCAAGGAAATATCGTTATCTTTTCAGCGGCGACATTGGCCGAGGCGACGATGATATTTTGCGCGATCCGCAGCCAGTCGAAGGGGTGGATTTTCTGCAGATCGAAAGCACGTATGGCAATCGGGAACACTCGGCCCGTCCTTTTGCGCGGGAAGAGTTGCACCGCCTGGTAGCGGACACGCTGGCGCGGAAAGGAAAGGTGATCATTCCTGCTTTTTCCGTCGGGCGCACCCAACAGATGGTTTACACGTTGCACCAATTGACGAATGAGAAAAAACTTCCGCCGGTGCCGATTTTCGTGGACAGCCCCTTGAGCGTGAATGCCACGGAGGTTTACCGGTTGCATCCGGAATGTTTCAACGAGGAGATTTATCGGTTCCTGCGTGAAAAGGCGAATCCGTTCGGGATGGAAAACCTGACCTACATCCGCGAAGCCGCGCACTCGAAAAAGCTGAATGAACTCGACGATCCGGTCATTATCATCAGCGCTTCCGGCATGGCCGAAGCCGGGCGCATCCGGCATCACCTCAAAAATAATATCGGCGATCCCAAAAACCTGGTGTTGTTCATCGGTTATTGCGCGGAGCACACGTTGGGCGCTCAGATTCGCGGCGGCCGCAGTCCGGTCAACATTTTTGGAGAACCCCACACGGTGCGCGCGCAGGTGGCGGCGGTGGACGCGTTCTCCGGCCATGCCGATCGGAATGAATTGACGCGTTATGTGCAAAGTCTGACCGGAGAGATTCAGAAGATCAGCGTCATTCACGGTGAAGAAGCGCAGGCACTCGGGTTTGCGCAACGGCTCCGCGAATTGAATCCGAAATCCGAAGTGCATGTGCCGGAATACAAACAAGTTATCGAATTTTGAACCGAACACGCCGCCGACGGTCCGTCCAGGGATGACCTATCATAATTACATCTGCCAACCTTCTCTTTCGGCGAGTGACAAAGATGCGGTTGCTCCCCTGGCGCGTCTGCTGCATTCTTTGAGCGCATGCTGGCGGCAGTGAGACCATTTCGACGCACCAGGCTTTGGCACGATCCTATCGTCCGAGCGTTGGGTCTCTCATTGGCGTTTCACCTTTTGCTTTATAGTGGCGCGGAAGTGTACATGCGTCTGGTCGCTCTTGGCATTCTCCGGCCTCGCCTGGGCGAATTGGAGAAATTGCCGGATGTGAATCTGCCCGAGGACGCGAAGCAATTGTCCGAGGCGATGCGGCAGGTTCCGCTCGTGTTTATCGAAGTGGACCCGGCGCGCGCAGCGGCGGAAGAGCCGAAAGACGCGAAATATTATTCGGAATTCAATTCCAAAGCCGCCAACCCCGAATCCTCAATCCAATCCAATATTCCGAAAATCGACGGAACACAGGAAGTGGTGCCGAAAACCGAGTCGGTGGCGAGGAC
>JBFMDG010000421.1:0-6665 GCA_040754135.1 Verrucomicrobiota bacterium | reverse complement strand
ACAGAACCGGGCCGCTGGTCGCCGTGAACTGCAGCCCAGCGTTCGGCGGCTTGTTTCAATGCGTAGCCGAAATAGTCAACCGCCGACTCGTATGTCTGATCGCTCACGGAGGAGCCGGTGATCCCCGCGATCTGACCGTCGATGAGATTGTCTTTGGGCGCCAGCGGAAGCCGCCAATCCCAATTGGCGATGAACAGCGATGTTCCCTCCCGGAACCCCGAGTTCTTCAATGTCCTGGTAAGATCGAAAAAGGAAAGGGTCAGCGGATCTACAGTCAATTTTTCCGGAGCGAGACCGGTTTTGACGAACCATTCTCCCACGTAAGAATCCTTGGCGAATGAAGCCCCGAGACCGGGGACCAGCACAATGGGCCGGTCGGGAATATTCTTCAGGTTCTCCAGGCTGGTCAGCCCGATCGTCCCGGTGCTGCCTGCAAAGACCCCGTTTCCATTCGCATCGATGTTGCCGGCTGCAGCCGCGTTTTTGGCGAAAATCGAATCGTTGCCCGCTCCGGCGTTGAATCCAAAGACCCCTCCACCAACAGCGAGGCCGAAATGATCCGAGTAAAGAAACAAATTATCGGCTCCAGCGCCGGTGGTAATCGTAAAATTCTTCAGGCCGGCCGCAGTGACTTTCCCATGAATTGAAACTTCATCATCGGCGGTCTTGGCCAGTAACTTGATGACAGGAGTCGCGGCCAACGGATCATCATTCGTGCCGGTATCCAAAACCATATTTTCAATCTCGGAGAATGTTAGCGGGACGAGCTCATGGCCATCGCTCGTTCCGGTAATCCGTGAAGCCGCGCTGCCGAATGCTGTGATCTCGAGTTCGTCGCCACTCCCTGGCGTGATCTCGGTCAGAGATTTCCAATGACTGACCACCAGAGATTCCAGGCCGCTGAAACGAATTTGATCTGGCGTGGAACTGGAGATTTGCAGCAGGCTCAACTGACCACTGCCGCCGGATTTGGAGGGCAGATAGGTGGCTTCTGTGCTTGGATTGCCGCGGATCTCCAGGGTGTCTCCGACCTCATCGGTGTCCCCACCAAAGTTCAGTTTCACAGGAAAAAACCAGGTCTCGGAATTGGTCTTTTCAATCGTGAGGGAATCGTTCTGTTCCGAGCCGTTGATGATGAGTTCCGAAATGGTGCGCAGGGCCTGCCGATTCAGCTCCTTTTGGGTGGCATTGTCCACCAGGAGGAGATCCGATCCCTCGATTTTTAAAGTGGCGTTCAGCGCTTTGCCATTGTCCGGCGTGAATTCGAAAGGGGTGTTCTCCGGCACCGCACTTGCCGATAAAGCCGCCTGGCTCTTTCCTGAAAATTCGCTCGCTAACGGAAGCTCATCCGTGGCCTGGAAAATCGCCTCCAGGCTCGCAAATGGATCGTATCTCACCGGCTCCATGGTTGGCTGGGGCAAATCCGAAATCCGTTCCTCCACTACGGCCGTAGCTGCCGCCGACGCCAGCTCCGCACCTGCCCAGACCGCATCTGCCGCCAACAACACGCGCGGCTCGAGCGTCTCGAGAGCGAATCGCTCCTTGCTGAATTCCGTTTGCGTTGGCGTTTTCAACGGTTCTCAACAGTGCTCGGAAACGTGCCTGCGGCTGGTTCGGCGAGTCACTGTTTCGGCTTGGAAGTGTGAGACGCCGCGCAGGCGTGAGCAACAGCCCAAAGCGGTGAATTATGCCGGCGTGTAAGAAGTGAGAAGTAACCAGTTCGGGTGAGGACCAGTCAGACCACTGCGATCCAGGCTGGTGCCAACAATCCTTCCGGTCGGCAGATGGGTCCCACGAGAACAACGTTATGTTTGCTTGCCCTTTGGAGCCCCTGCGTGGATTTCTATTCGGGCAGGAACTGAGTGGAGGGCCACCATTATTCTCCTGAGCATGGTCAATCTCTCCATTGCGATTGAGGACGCGAACTAGAAGCCGCCTCCCAAGTATTTCACGACCGCCTCCGTTCGCGAGGTCACATGCAACTTAGCGTAAATATGCCGAATGTGAGTGTGGACGGTCTCCACTGAAACACCGAGTTCGCTGGCGATTTCCTTATAGCGCCATCCTTTGGCGAGTTGGCGCAGGATGCTTTCTTCGCGAGGCGTGAGGGGCTCGTGCATGGGTTTATCTTTGCGGGAAAAGCTTTCGATCACCATGCGTGCGATCGAAGGCGACATAGGCGATCCATGGCGCACGACCTCTTCGATGCTTTCCATGATTTTGGCCGGCGGGGTGCGTTTAAGCAGATAGCCGCTGGCACCGGCCGCCAGCGCCGGGAACACCGCTTCGGCACTCTCGGACACGGTAAACATGATGATCAACAACTCCGGCAACGTGCTTTTGAGTTGGCGCACTGCTTCAATGCCCGAAAGCCGCGGCAGATTAATATCCATCAAAACCACGTTCGGAAGGGCCAAGGGTATGCCATGCAACGCGGCTTCGGCCGAGCCGTAGGCACCCGTAAGCGAAAAACTGGGCGTGCCGCGAATGAGTGCAGCCATGCTGTCACGCAAGTCGGTATCATCCTCAACGATGGCCACGGCAATGCTCATGCGCAGTTCAGCCTACAAAGCCACCCATGCCTGGCAATCCCCCGAAGTGGTGAGGTGATTGCGCTGGCATTAAATACCCTCCAGAGGTGCGCGAATGATGACCTGCACCCCGCCTTCCGGTCGATTGCTGATTTCCGAACGACCGCCCAAGGGCTGAAGCCGTTGCTGAAGATTCATCAGTCCGTGCCCCCCGCCAAGGCGCGGCACGATGGTTTCTGGCAAGCCCCGGCCATTGTCACAGATTGATATGATCAATTCCGATCGTCCGACCATCATACCCAGCCGGACTTCACTGGCGCCGGAATGTTTAACGACATTGTTCAATGCTTCTTCAACGGCCAAAACGACCTGCCGCCACATCTCGCTCGAAACGGTCACTTCCGGCAGCACATCCGGAAATTCGAAGCGGCAATGAATGGAGGGCTCCCGCAAATATTCTTCGGCTTGCTCACAGAGGTGGCTGACCAGGCTGCGCAACGAATCATTCGCGGGCGAGACCGTCCAGATCAATTCACTCAACGATTGCGCGGTGTGGCTCGACAACCGGGAAAGTTTCTCTAAATGCTCTCGCGCGGCCAGCGGCTGGTTCAGGGATCGTCTGGCCAGTTCACCCAGCAGCGAAATCTTTGTCAGGCGTGCGCCAAGATCATCGTGCATGTCGCGTGAGATGCGAACCCGCTCCCGCTCCACCGCCGCTTCCTTTTCGGCCTGGGCAGCACGCCGCCGCAGTTGCCGGGTTGAGACAAATCGCACGAAAAGGGCAACTCCGGAGAGCACGCTGAACATGCCCAGCGACTTGAACCAGGTGGTTTGCCAGAAGTATGGCTGCACCGAAAAAACCAGGGCCACTCCGGTCGGGTTCCAAACCCCATCGCTATTGCAAGCCGTCACCGTGAACTCGTAAGCACCCGGCCTAAGTTGGTCGAAGAAAACCTGGCGCCGTGTCCCCGCTTCCACCCAGTCGGCCTGGACGCCTTTCAGCTGGTAACGAAAGCGGACCTTTTCGGGTGCGCGCAGGCTTGTGGCAGTATAGCGAATCTCGAAACTGCGCACACCAGGTCCGAAACGGACCGGCTCCTCAACTGCCACAGGAACATCTGTCGAACTGCGCATCGGGCGACTATGCAATTGGCCATTCAGGAGGATTTCTTCCAGAATTACTGGTGGAGGATTCGTATTCACCGGCATGGTGGCCGGATCAACCATCGCCAACCCCTTCAACGTGGCGAACCACATCCGGCCGAGCTCATCCCGGCAAATCCTCGGTTGCGATCCCACCGTGCTTGCGCTGGTGGTCAATCCATCCTCACGGCCGTAACTGACACTATAGACGGATCGGATGCGCCCGGCAAAGAATTCATCCAGTTCCTGCCGCACAATCCGGGAAATCCCCGTGCGAGAGTGTATCCAGACATTTCCGAGATTGTCCTCGGCAATGCCGCTCACGCCATTCGCCAGTAATCCATCGGCCGGCATCAGATGCACAAAGCGACCATCGATAAGCCGGCTGATGCCCCGTTCCGTGCCGATCCAAAGCGCATCGCTCCGATCCAGGTACAGGCAAAGCAGGTTGTCACTTGCCAAACCTTCGGTCGTGGTGAACTGCGCGAGTTTCCTTCCAGCGTACCGGAACAATCCGTGATTTAGTGTCGCAATCCAAAGGACGCCTGTTTGATCTGAAACAAGCCCACTGATGGTACTTCCTTGTGGTAACGGCTTGTGCGTTTCAATCGTCTCGCCATCGATATGAGCCAAAGCATTCCCACCGACCCACAGCCCTCCCGCACTGTCATCGCAAATGGCAAACACATTTACAGGCGCTCCGCGAACGCTTTTGACCAGCCCATGGCGAAATCGGAACAGCCCCATTTCGAAATTGCCTGCCCAAACGTCACCCGAAGGATCAACGTGAATGGACCAGGCATAAGGCCCCATGCCCGGTTGAAATGTGACCTGTCCCCTGACCCAGCGAAATACCCCTTCACTGCGGCTGCCATGCGCACCAATCCAGATCGATCCATCCTTTCCCGCGGCCACGGCATAAACGTTGTCGGTGGTTAGTCCATCCGCGATGCCGTAGGTCTGAAAAGTCCGCCTCGATAGCCGTACCAACCCCGCGCCGTCGGTCCCAATCCAAATATTCCCTTCGGCGTCCTCCCACATCACTTTGACCACATCTGTCGGAAAGCCGACCTGCGTGTTGAATTCTTCCCAGGCTCGGTCTGTTCCCAGCCGCAAAAGGCCATGAGTGCTGGCACCCAGCCAGAGATTACCGCGAGCATCTTCCGTGATAAATGTCAGGAGCATCCACCCTTCCCAAGGGACAAAGATCAGCTCGGCTGGTAATCCGGTGGGCGAAACTTTAATTAACGCATACCGCTGCTTCGCCTGGCCGAAACACCAGGCGCCACCGCCACGGCACGGTGTAATCGTTTCCGTCTCGAAATCCGGAAAAAACGAGTCGAGATCGATGCGAGAAAACGTGCCGTTTTTCCAAACCCCAAAGCTGTTCCCAAGGCGCCCCCAGAATTCACCGCCTTGACCTTCAACCCGTGCCTCCACTTGCACCGGCTCGATCCATCCTCCCTGCCGCCAACCGTGAAGATTCGTCCCGATTTGAATCCAGCTGGTGCCATCGGAATCCCCTCTGACCGACATGGCTTTCCCTTGAGCCCCCGGAGGAAATGCCACCGGCCGCAATCGCCCTCGCTCCCGCAGGAGGAGCTGTCCCGTTGCATCGGTGCACCACAGTTGCTTGCACGACTCGTTTAGCAAGGGCAAAGCCGAAGGAAAGTCCGTTTCCAACACAAAATGGGTCCCATCGAATCGCACCAGTCCCCCTGTCGTGCCCAGCCATAAATATCCGTCTGTACTCTGCGCGATCGTGCGAATGGTGCTGCTTGGAAGCCCTTCATCCACAGACCAGGTTCTAACCAGCCATTCGGATCTGTGCGGACTCTCCAGCAGAGCCGGCTGGGCGCTCGGAAGCTCCAGAACAAGACCGATCAGGGCTGCATAAAGATGAGAGCGTTGCATCGCGCAATACAACGCGTTCGAAATTGTGCCTGCTCCTGCAAATTTGCAACTGTATTCCCGAGATCAGGAAATCCCGGACCAGCGCATTCCGTCGCACGAGTGCTACCTCAAAAGAAGATCTCGCCTGTTCCTGTTATTCGTCAGGCACCTCATCCACGTCGTAGAGGATGTCGCGCTTTTCGTTGCCGGTGCTGGTGTCGGAAGTTGAACCGCTTTCCCCGTCAAAATTGCTGATGATCCAGTCGATGCCGGAACTGCCCGTCAGCTTGTCCGAAATGTCGTCGTCGTGGATCGTCCCGCGCACTATCCGCCCGGCTTCCATGCTGTCGGCCGTCAGGAAATAATTCCCATTCAAGCGCGCCGTTGTCGCCGCGGCTGTGCCCCGCAGATTGGCCACCCGCGCCGCCGCATCCCGGCTCGATTTCCATTCGTTGTGCAAATACGTCAGCGCGATCGTGTCGTGATCGTAATCGGTGTAACCGGCAATCAAAATGTCGTCTGCGGAGGTCCCCACAATCCGGTCCGCTCCCCGGCCGCCAATCAAAATGTCGCGCCCGCCCCCGTTCAGATTGTCATCGCCATCACGGCCCAGCAGGACGCTGCTGGCGCTGCCGCTTTGCAACCGGTCATGGCCCGCGCCACCGTCCTGAATGCTCTCCAACCGCCCTTGCACCTTCAGGAAATCATCCCCGCTCTGCCCAAACATCAGCGCCCGCACATAATTCGTTCCATACACCGCCGTGTAGTTGAGCCCGAGCGATGCCGTCGCAATCGTCACCGTGATTCGGTTGTAGGTATCGTCGCGCACCACGTCCATCGCATCGCCCGCCGTCGTGCCACCCACGGCCAGCACCCGCAAATTCGGATCGGTCTGGTCCACTTGCGCCGCTGTAATCTCAATCGTCGCTGTCTTGCTCACGATGACCGTGCCGGTGTCGTCATCCACCAGGGTGGTCGTCACGGTGTAAGTGCCTTCGCTGGTGAAAATGTGCGTCTCGACGAACGAACCTTCCGTGATCGCGCCCGGCTGGCCCATGGTCGTAATATTTCCCTGGCCATGCACGACCGGTGTGCCAT
>JBFMDG010000420.1:0-6705 GCA_040754135.1 Verrucomicrobiota bacterium | reverse complement strand
CGGGCGCACTTCGAGGCGCCCTCGCCTCGAAGCTCGGCGATTGTGAAGTGAACATTTGGATCGAACTGACAAGCAACAAAAGAAGTTTCGGGCGAGGACATGCCTGGTTAATTCCTCTTTGAAATTCAAAGGGGCTCGCCGATGATTCCGGACGCATGAAATCAGCGCGGTTGCGCCCACCCATTTTTCTCGGCATTGAATGCGGAGGTACTCACACCGTGGTTCTCGCTGCCGATGAGGCGCAGGCGGTCCGTTTCGAACTCGGCGCGGCCAATCTCAAACTCCTCAACGATTCGGAACTCAGGCAAATGTTCCGGCGCATTCGCGCGCTGGTTCCTAACCCCGAAGCCATCGCCATCGGCATGGCCGGCGCGCGGACTGAAAATGATCGCACGCGCATTCGCGCGGCGGCCAATGCCGTGTGGCGCAACGTTCCTTGTCTGGCGACGAACGATCTGGAAACCGCGCTTGAAGCGGTGGATGAACCCGCGGCGCACCTTTCCCGGCAGATTCCAAAAGTGCTTGTCTTGAGCGGCACGGGTTCGTGTTGTTATGGACGGCGGCCCGATGGCCGCACCGCCAAAATGGGTGGTTGGGGACATTTGCTTGGCGATAAAGGCAGCGGTTACGACATCAGCTTGCGCGCATTGAAAGCGCTGGTGTTTTACCTCGATCGCGACGGCGCATGGTCCACGCTGGGCCATCGGATTTTGCGCGCGTTGCAATTGAATGAGCCGAACGAATTAATCGGCTGGATTACTCGATCTGACAAAGCGGCCATTGCCGCGCTCGCGCCCGAGGTTTTTGCCGCCGCTCGTGAACGGGATGCGATCGCCAAAGATATTCTGCAAGGCGCCGTGGCCAGCCTGGCAAAAGATGCGGTGTCCTGCGCACGCAAATTGGCCAGGCCATCTGAATCGGTGCAATTCGTTTTTGCGGGCAGCGTGTTGCTCAAACAGGTCCGCTTCGCCCAACGCGTGGCAGTGGAAATTCAAAAGACATGGCCAAAAGCCATCGTCACTCCGCTCGAACGCGAAGCCGCCTGGGGCGCATTGCATCTCGCCAAACAACTGCGATCCCAGTCATTCGTTCCCGGGGCCACCACTCCGTCAATAGCGCAGAATCTTCCTGAACCTGGCGCAACTCCGGCCATCAAATCGACGCGTCTTTCTCCCACCGAAGAACGCAATCCGCGCTCGATGCATTTGGATCGCCTGCCCATCGACGCCGCTGTCGAACTGATGCTCAAGGAAGAAGCATTTGTGCGACGCGGGTTATGGCGTGAGCGCACAAAAATCGCCGCGGGCGTGCGGTGGATCGCCTCCGCTTTGAAGCGGGGCGGCCGATTGTTTTATGTCGGCGCCGGCCCGAGTGGCCGGCGTGGAATTCTGGATGCCAGCGAATGCCCGCCCACCTTTCGCACGCCGCCGGACCTGGTGCAGGGAATCATTGCCGGGGGGCAACAAGCCATTTGGCGCGCAATCGAAGGCGCGGAGGATGATGCCGATGCAGGTGCGCGCGCCGTGCGCTTTCGCGGTGTTCGCGCCGGCGATGTCCTGGTGGGTATTGCCGCCAGCGGCCGCACGCCATTCGTTTGGGGCGCGTTGCACGAGGCGAAAAAGCGCGGAGCCAAAACCATCTTGCTCTGCTTCAATCCGCACCTCCGAATCCCGCCGCGGTTCCGACCCGGGCTGGTGATCGCGCCGCAGATCGGGCCGGAAATTCTGACCGGTTCAACGCGATTGAAATCCGGCACGGCCACGAAGCTCGTTTTGAACATGTTCACCACGCTGGCCATGGTGCAGATTGGAAAAGTGATCAGCAATTTGATGGTCGATTTGAATCCGTCGAACATCAAATTGCGCGATCGGGCGGCGCGTATTTTGCAAGAGCTTGCCGGATGCACTTATGCCGAAGCCGCGGAGGCATTGCAGCGCCATGGTTGGATTGTCAAAGACGCTTGGAAGGCGCTCGTTCGAAAACGCAAATCCTGACCGCAACGGCATCGAAGGAATTTCTGCGAGTGCCTCCGCGCTCCGCACCCGGTCAGCGCAACAGATTTCCCGTCAGCAGAAACACGGAGAGCAGGTGGACCAGCCCGCTGAAGACAATGATGAGCATGGCCGTGAGCATGTACATGCCGAACCCTTTGGTTTGGTCCGGTTTTAAAGCCAGCGCCACTCCGTGATACAACACGGACATCGAAAGCGCCGCGCCAATGGCCCAGCAAACCCAGGTGTTGATCACGGGCACGGCATCGAGCATTTGCGCCAGAAAAATCGGACTGTAACCGTAGGCCGCGGCAGTGAAACATTGCGTGTAGCTGGGATGCACTTGAAAACTCAACGCAATCGCGCGCAAGAGCCAGGCGCTGAGAAAAATCGTGGCCAAATTCAAAACGCCCTGGCTGATCTCGAATTGAATCGCCACCGCCGTCGGAATCGTGACCACGTGCCCGAATTCTCCGCGTTTCAATCCAAATTGCGCGAGACTGTACCCTTCGATTGCCGAGGCAATCACAATCAACGGCAGCAACGACAGGAAAAGCGTGGCGGCTATTCCTCGATTGGCTGCGACGATCTTTTCCCACTCGCGAAATGGGAAAAGGATCAGCTGTATCGCCCGAATCATGGGTGGCGAGTGTAGTGGCGGATCAAGTAATGACAACAAAGAATGTCGCCGCGCCTCATTCAAGGGCGCCCGGTGTGGTTTATCTCACGTTCTGAGAGGACGGTGCGTTGCAATAAGTGCAGCGATGATTGAGACAACGCGCAATGATCGTGCGCGGCGTGAAGTGAGAATCCGCGCGCGCAAACTCAGGCCAGAATCGACTGCACCACATGCCCATGAACATCGGTCAGCCGGCGCTGAATGCCATTGTGATAAAACGTCAGCTGCGTGTGATCCAACCCGAGCAGATGCAAAATGGTCGCATGAAAATCGTACGTGCTCACCGGATTTTCGCCCACGTGAAATCCGATCTCATCGGTGGCGCCGTAATTGAATCCCGGTTTGAGTCCGGCCCCGGCCATCCAGCAGGTATAAGCGTGTTGATGATGGTCGCGGCCTTTGCCATTGAGGCCTTGCGTGACTGGCGTGCGGCCGAATTCGGTGGACCAGACCAGAAGCGTGTCCTCGAGCATGCCGCGCTGTTTCAAATCGAGGAGCAGCCCCGCCACCGGTTGGTCCATCACCACCGCCTGTTTCTGGTGGTTTTCGGTGATGTCCTCATGCGCATCCCAGTTGATGCGAGGCGAACCAAAAGCTCCGCCGTTGAACAACTGCACGAAACGCACTCCGCGTTCGAGAAGGCGCCGGGCCAAAAGACAGTTGCGCGCAAAACCGGCGCATTCCTCGCGCTCGAATCCATACAAGCGCCGCGTGGCTTCGCTTTCCTGGCCGAAATCGATCACCTCGGGAACACTTGCCTGCATGCGTGCGGCCAATTCATACGACCGAATCCGCGCCGCCAGGGCTGTGTCATCGGGATGGGCCTCCGCAAAGGCCTGGTTGAACCGGGCCAGCAATTGCATTCCCGATTGCCGCGCGGACGCGCTCACGCTGGCGGGAGTATGAAGGTCGGAAATCGGCTCGGCAGCATTGGTGCGAAAAGCCGTTCCCTGATGCGCCGCCGGCAGAAAACCGGCTGACCAATTGATGGAACCACCGGCGGGAAGTCCGCGCGCATCGGGCAGCACCACAAAAGCGGGCAAGTCCTCGTTCAAGGAACCGAGCCCATAGGAAAGCCAGGCGCCCAAACTGGGATAGCCGTTCATCGTGAAACCGCTGTTCGCCAAAAAAGTCGCCGGCGTGTGATTGTTGCTTTTGCTCACCATCGATTTGATGAAGGTGATGTCATCCACGCACTGCGCCAGATGCGGCAGAAGATCGCTGACCCAGAGACCGCTGCGTCCGCGTTGATGAAAGCGCCACGGGCTTTTTAACAACGAACCCGGTTGCCCGAAAAAAGGATCATAACGGAATTTCTGATCGAGCGTTTTTCCATGATTCGCCTCCAACTCCGGTTTGTAATCAAAGGTATCGATGTGACTGACGCCGCCCGCGGCAAAGATGTGAACCACCCGTTTGGCCTTGGCCGGAAAATGCGGCGGTTGTGAGGCCGCGGCGGAAGGGGAAGAACGCCGGTGGGCGGCGCGGGACTCGAGTTGAAGAAGCCAGGCCAGAGCGATCGAGCCCAGACCACTGGCGCTCTGCCAGAGAAAATGACGCCGACTCAATGGCAAGGGCGGCGCGGTTTGCGCTTTCCACTCGGTCTGGACGGCCCGCGAGTTCATATCACCCGATCAATTCAACCATCCTGGTAATGCTCATTTTGCGTTTGGAAAAAGCGGTCGTCGGTACTTAACAATTCTTCCGACATCCTGAAGCGGCGCCGGTTGATTTGCAACGCTGCGCCCTCGTGAATTTTGGGGACAAGAGACCAGCGCCTCGGTTGCATCCGCCCGGCCTTTCACGCGCCCATGCGGTCGAAACAAAATCGACACGCCCTCCGTAAATCGTTAGCGTCACTCCGTTTTTTGAGATCACGAGCAAGCCTGCTTCCGGCTGCTCAGATTGCGGAGTGCGCGATGAACAAAGTCGAGATTGTGAATTTGAACGCGACCCAAGCCGATGTCATTCAGGAGCGGTTCGCCGCGGCGCGCTTGTGCGTTGTGGGCAATATCAATCGCGACATCAAAACCGCGCCCTTCGCCGCCACGGAATCATTGCTGCGCGACGGGGAAACTCCCGTGCACGAAATTTTTGAAACGGTGGGAGGTGGCGGCGCCATTTCGGCTTGCGCGGCGGCGGCTCTCGGCGCCTCGGTGGCCTTCGTGGGCAAAATCGGCGACGATGCCGCGGGCGAGCGATTGCAACGGGCCATGATCCATCGCGGCGTGAAGCCATTTTTGAGGCGCGGTCAAGAGGCGACCGGTGCGTCGCTGGCCTTGAATTACGCGCATGGCGAACGGCATTTTCTCAGCTGGCAACCCAACAACGCCACGCTGCGCTTCGAAGATCTCGACTTGCAAGGCTTGATCGGCGCGACCCATTTGCTGCGCGCTGACATCTGGTTTTCGGAGCCGATGCTCTTTGGAGGGAACGCGAAGTTGTTTCAAGAGGCTCGCCATCGGGGCATCGAGATTTCGCTCGATTTGAATTGGGATCCGCAATGGGGCAGCGGCAGCGAAATGCGCATTCGTGAACGGAAAGAGGCGGTGCGGGCTGTTCTCCCTTGGGTGACTCTTGCGCACGGAAATGTGCGCGAGTTGAACGCCTTTGCCGATGCTCCCGACCTGCAAACGAGTCTGGAACGCATCACCGGTTGGGGCGCAGAAGCGGTCGTGGTCCACCTCGGACCAGCCGGCGCCGGATATTACGCGAATGGAACATTGCGGACCGAACCCGCGGCGCCGATCGAACGTTGCGTGAACCAGGCCGGAAGCGGCGATGTCTTGAGCGTCTGCATGATGTTGTTGCATGGCAGCGCCTGGCCGATCAGCGAACGCCTGCAAGTGGCCAATCGAATCGTGGCGAATTTCATGCGTGGCGAACTCGATCTTATTCCGCCTTTGTAAACGGCGGCGCAAGCAACCGCGTTGCATCCCGCGGTCCCTTCATTAACTGCGCAAGCCGGCCATTTGCATCAACTTGTCCGTCTCGCGGTACGCTTCTTCGACCCATTCGACAATGCGCTCCGGTTCGGGCGAATATTCCAGCTCGATCGAAACAACCCCGTCCATGTTCAGCTCTTTGATCGCTTGCAGGTAGGGCGCGAATTTGACCACGCCGCGTCCGGGCGGAAGGTCGCCATGAACTTTTCCGTCGCAATCGCTCAGGTGCACATGAATGGCTTTTCCTTTGAGCCGGGCCACCTCGTGCGGCGCCGTGTCGGAAAGCACAAGATGGCTGATATCGATGTTGGCTTTCACGCGCGGATGATTGCATTCATCGACAAAACGCACCATGGCATCGACGCTGTTCAGCAGACTGAGGCGAAACGGTTCGAGTTCGAGTGCAATGTCAATTTTCCTTTTGCCCGCGTAATCGCCGAGCCGGCGGCAAGTTTCAATGGCCCATTGCCATTGGGCGGCGGGCGGAATGACTTCGCGTTGCCAAAGGTACTCGCCCAGCACCAGCAAAATGTTTTTCGCGTCCCATTCGCGGGCGAGATCGATGAAGCGCTGGCAGCGTTGCACATGAAACTCGCGAACCGGCTCGTTAAAGTCGATCAGCCCCACCGCCACCACCGGAAGGGAAATGATCGGCAAACGAAGTTTTTCCGCGGCGCGCCGGACGAGCGCGATTTCCTTTTTGGAAATGCCCATGGCTTCGGTGAACACATCCACCGTGTCAAAGCCGATGCGTGCAATGTGTTGCAAGCCGGTGGCCGTGTCGATTCCCACCTGTTGGAACGCCGAGTTGATGATGCCAAGTTTCATAGGCAGTGCGTGTTGCGCGGCGAATCTTGCCGGAAGTGCCCGCGGAAAACAAAACAGAAGTAATACGGTTGAATGGAGTTTTTTTATCCGTGTTATCCGGTTAATCCGTGGTTGAGAGCCTTTTTCCCTCGGCAGAGCCAATCAGGAAACCAGAAGCAAGCGAAGGAAACAAAGGTGCCGAGATGGAGCCGTTAGCCAGGCGCATTCTCGTCCGTTGCTGCCCCGCTGCCCCTTTCACCTTGACCGGCCGAGGCCCCGGTTC
>JBFMDG010000419.1:0-6708 GCA_040754135.1 Verrucomicrobiota bacterium | reverse complement strand
AATTCCGCTTTAACCGCGCGCCCTGGTTGATCGAAGGAAAATCGACAGAGGAAATCCTTCGCGAGAACATTCAACTCTGCACGGCGGCCATGAAAACGCGCCTGGGCATTGAGCCGGCCGGCTTCCGCACGCCGGGCGGATTTGCCGATGGTTTGATCGGGCACGAAGCGGTGCAGCGGATGTTGCTCGATTGCGGCTTTCGCTGGGTGAGCAGCAAATACCCCGCGCATCCTTACAGCCCGCCTGGCATGGCGCCTACGCCCGCGGTGCTCGACGGCATCGTCGCCGCGCAATCGGCCGCTCAACCGTTCGCGTATCCAACCGGTCTGATCGAATTGCCCATGAGCCCGATCAGCGATGTTGGCGCGTTCCGGCATTGCCGATGGCCGCTCGATCATTTTTTGCGCGCGATTCGTGCGGGT
This sequence comes from Verrucomicrobiota bacterium, assembly GCA_040754135.1. Taxonomy (GTDB): domain Bacteria; phylum Verrucomicrobiota; class Verrucomicrobiia; order Limisphaerales; family SIBE01; genus JBFMDG01. The sequence goes on along the minus strand of JBFMDG010000419.1, from coordinate 6,286 downwards.
GTGGAATGGGCGATCGAACATCGCGCCACGTTTGACCTGCTTTGCCATCCGGCAGTGCTTTACCCGAACGATCCCGAGTTCAAAATCATCGAACTGGTTTGCGACCTGGTTAAACAAGCTGGGGAACGGGCGGCAATTGTGGACTTGAACACGCTTGCGCAGCGCATCTCTGGTTAATTTGGTTAACGCCAGAGAAAACCATGAGGCGCTCCGGGATTTTTGAACCGATTCATCAAGGGCTGCTCTGGACTGAAATGGCCTCGGTCTATGCCTTTTCCGCGGGAAGATTCGGTTGCGCCATGGACACTCGCTCATTGCCGGCGCCGCTCAGTTGCCCATGGGTATCGGGCGCCCACCAGATCACGATCATGCCGAGGGCGTATATCAATCCGGTGACGGCGCCCACCTTGGCGAGATCGCCTTCGAAGATCGCGACCAGTGCACCGGCGCCAAACACGCCAAATGCCGTGGCGAAACGTCCCACGTTGTAAGCGATGCCGCTGCCGGTTGCGCGCACGTGCGTAGGAAATAATTCGGGCAAATAAAGCGGCAGCCAGCCAAAAAACAGTGTCGCAATAAATCCCTGAACAAAAACCAACGGCAGAAAAGTGCTCTGCAACGGGGCGGTCAAAACGAAAATGCTGCACGTCGCAACCGTCGCTCCCAGACTGATGAGAAAATAGGCGAGGCGCCGTCCGATCCAACTTGCCAGCGGGGCTCCCAAAAAGCTCCCGAGCACGGCGCCCACCGCCCACGCGCCTTGTGTGGCCGCTTTGTAACCGGGTTGCGCGGCGCCCCCGACCGTGTCCGCCCACGGAATCATCCATTTGCTCGCCGCCCATGCGCCCACCATTGGAATCGAGCCGAGCGCAATGCCAATCAAAGTCAGCCGCAAGAGCGGTGGCCGAAACAATTCGCGAACCGGCGAGGCCTGAACTTTTGCGGTTTGGCGCGACGCGAGCCAGCGAGGTGATTCAGGCAATTTCCATACGACGCAAATTCCAAGCAAAGCCGGCACCGCACTCCAGGCAAACAGCCATCGCCACGAATCGGGTGTGATGTGCCAGATCCGCGCAATTTGTGAGAGCATCAGAATGCCGACATTAATGCCCGCGGCGACCACTCCCGAAACAACCGGCCTTGAAACATTTGGCCACGATTCCGAAACCAGCGAAACGCCGTTGGGCCAGACGCCGCCCACGCCCAGCCCAACAAGAAATCGCAACACCAGCATCTGTTCGAGGTTGGTGACCAATGCTCCCAGTCCGGCAAAGAGCGAATAAAACAGAATGCTGATGCCTAACGCTTTCGTGCGGCCGATGCGATCGCCCAATGCGCCAAACCATATGCCGCCGCAAGCCGCGCCCAGCATCAGACTGGCCGTGAATCTCACAAACCAAATGCCCGCCAGCGATTCCGTGTAATTTGGACCGAGCAAATCCCTGGTCACGGAGATCGATGCAATCGGCATCAGCCCGAGCTCCATACCGTCAAAAAGCAATCCGCCAAACGTTGCCATGAGGACAATCCAACGCGCCGAGCTCGATGCCATGGACGGGTTCATCAGGAAGTGATTTGCGAGCAAGCCTCGATCGCGCGCAAAATGGCGGAGTTATCCATTTCACCGAGGCCGAGCGTTTCCGCTTTTTCGAGGAGTTGACGATGCGCTTCCGTCAGCGGGAGCATTGTGTGATGGCGCGCGGCCGATTCGATCATCAGTCGAACGTCTTTCAAATGTTGCGACAGCCTGGCCTGGGTTGAGAAATCGCGCCGAAGCATCTTGGCGCCTTTCGTATCCATGATGCGCGAGTAAGCCATGCTTTCCCGCAAGAGCGTGAGTATTTGTTCCGGGTCGAGCCCCAGCGCGCTGCCCAAAACCAATCCCTCGGCGAGCGCGGCGCGGTTGAGCCCGAGCACAAGATTGGTCACCAGTTTCATTTTCGAAGACGCGCCCCAAGGGCCAACCAGCACGGCGCGCCTGGCAAACGCGCGCAACACATCTTCGCAACGTGCAAACGTGGCCTCGGGTCCGCCCGCCATGACAAGCACTTCCCCAGATTCCACCTGTGCGCTGCTGCCGGAAATGGTGGCTTCGAGGAATTCGATCTGCGCACGCGCCAGTTCTTTCCCGAGCGCTCCGGCCGATTCCGGCGAGCCGGTGGAAGTGTCGATGATGCATTGCCCGGCGCGCCAATGCTGGCGCTGAGCATAAACGACGTCGCTGACCACTGAGTCGTCCGGCAAACTGAGCACGATCCGTTCAGCGGCCTGCCAAAGCTCCTGAGCGTTGGGTGCGATGCCTACGCCAGCTTGCGCCGCTGCCTGCCGTTGATTGGGATTGATGTCCCACCCATGCACCTGGAACCCCGCGGAAAGAAGCCGCTTGGCTAACGCGGATCCGACCAGCCCGAGTCCAATGAGACCGATCGATCCTTCGCGCCGATTGTGGGTGGCGGATTTTTCAGGAGGCATGTGAGTCGGACGCGAGTTTGCCAAAAACGGAACGATTCCGCGAAGCATAATCTCTCAAGCGTGGTCCTTTGATGGACTTCGCGAATGGCGATATCACGTTCAAAAATCCATCACCCCGCTGCCGTGCGGCTTGACACCACGGCAAAGTTTTTTCAGCCTGCCAAGGTTCAGAACACGTTGCCCATGCGCTTCGTTCCTGCGTTCGCCATCGTCTGCGTTGTTCTTCACGTTCTCGCCTCCTCGCAGGCCGCCGTGGAGAATGGCTTCGTGGCGTTGTTCAACGAACGCGATCTCACCGGCTGGCAATTGATGCATCCCAAAGGATCCGGTTACATCGTGCGTGACGGCGTGCTCGTTTGTCCGGCCGATGGCGGCGGCAATCTTTTTACGGCCAAACCCTACGCGGACTTCATTCTGCGCTTTCAATTCAAACTCACTCCCGGCGCAAACAACGGCATCGGCATCCGCGCGCCACTCGAAGGACCCGCCCATTACGTGGGAATGGAAATCCAGGTGCTGGACGATTCCGCTCCGCAATACGCCACTCTCCGTCCGGCGCAATACCACGGTTCGGTTTATGACGTTGTTCCCGCAAAACGCGGCGCGCTCAAGCCGCCCGGGGAATGGAATGACGAGGAAATCGCCTGCATCGGTCGCAATATCAAAGTCACTTTGAACGGGCAGGTCATCGTCGATACCAATCTGAATCACGTTCATGAGGAAGCCGCCTTGCAAAGCCATCCCGGTCTCCTGCGCGAGAGCGGGCATATCGGTTTTCTGGGGCACGACACACACGTCGAGTTTCGGAACATCCGCATCAAAGAAATTCCCGTTTCGGAAATGGACAACAGTCCGCCGCCTGGATTTATCGCGCTTTATAACGGTCGCGATCTCTCCGGCTGGAGAGGATTGATTGCGCCGCCTTACGACAATCCACTCAAGCGGGCGCGGCTCGCGCCTGAAGAACGCGCCGAAGCCCAGGCCAAAGCGGACGAACGGATGCGCGCCCATTGGCGGAGCGAAGCGGGCATGCTCGTTTACGATGGCCAGGGTGACAGCCTTTGCACGCGGCGTGATGACTACGCCAATTTCGAGTTGCTCGTCGATTGGAAGATTCCCGAAAAGGGCGATAGCGGGATTTATCTTCGGGGCTGCCCGCAGGTGCAAATCTGGGATCCGGATCGCAGCCCATACAACCCGAAGCGCGTCGGTTCCGGCGGGCTTTATAACAACAAGAAAAATCCGAGCGACCCGCTCAAACGCGCCGATAAACCGGTCGGCGAATGGAATCGCTTCCGCATTCTGATGGCGGGCGGCAAAGTTCACGTGTTTCTCAACGGCGAACTCGTGGTCAACAACCTCACCCTCGAAAATTATTGGGATTACAATCAGCCCATCCCGGCCATGGGACAGATCGAATTGCAAAATCACGGCGACCAGCTCTTCTTCAAGAATATTTATTTGCGCGAAATTCCAAAACCCTGAAACTGAACGCTTGTTATGCCTCGTCCACTTTCCCGTCGTCATTTCCTCGGCGCTTCCACGGCCGGCGCTTTCTGGATCGTGCGCCAGTCCTTCGCGCGCATCTCGCCCAATGAAAAGCTCAACCTCGGCGTCATCGGCGTGGGCGGACGCGGCGGCGAAAATCTCAAAGAAGTCTCCGGCGAAAATATCGTCGCCCTTTGCGATGTGGACGATAACACCCTGGCGGCGGCGGCGAAGCTGCATCCGGGGGCGAAGACGTACAACGATTTTCAAAAACTGATCGCCCAAAATGACATCGACGCCATTGTCATCGGCACGCCCGATCACGTGCATGCCGTGCAAGCGATGGCGGCGTTGCAGAGCGGGCGTCATGTTTATTGCGAGAAACCGCTGACGCGCACAATTTCCGAAGCGCGCGCCGTCACGGAACTGGCGCGGAAGAAAAAACTGATTACGCAAATCGGCACTCAAATTCACGCGGGGAACAATTACCGCCGCGTTGTCGAGTTGGTGCAAAGCGGCGTGATCGGAGCGGTGCGCGAGGTGCACGTTTGGGTGACGGCCACTTACGGTGGGATGGATTTGCCGAAGACATATCCGCCGGCGCCGCCGCATTTGCACTATGACTTGTGGCTGGGCCCGGTTCCGGAGCGGCCCTACAGTCCGGAATGGGTTCCGTTCAAATGGCGGCATTGGTGGGCTTTTGGCGGCGGATCCCTGGCTGATTTTGGTTGTCACTTCATGGATTTGCCGCATTGGGCGCTCGGGTTGAGCCAGCCTCTTTCCGCTGAGGTGATCGATGGCCCGCCGGTGCATGCGGAATCGACGCCGCTCTGGTTGATGGTCAGTTATCAGTACCCGGCGCGTGGCGAAAAGCCGCCGGTGCATCTCACGTGGTATCATGGCGGCAAACAACCGCCTCCGGCAATCCTGCCCGAGAGTTATGCCATGAAATGGAAATCCGGTGTGTTGTTCATTGGCGACAAAGGACAAGTGCTCTCCGATTACGGCAAACATCTGTTGCTTCCGGAAAAACAATTCGAAGGCTTCAAACGTCCCGAGCCGTTCCTTGCCAATTCCATCGGCCATCACAAGGAATGGATCAAAGCCGTCAAAACCGGCGGCGTGACCACGTGCCATTTCGATTATTCCGGTCCGCTCACCGAAGCCGCTTTGCTCGGCAATGTCGCTTACCGCACCGGCAAAAAAATCGAGTGGGACGCCAGGAATTTGAAAGCGCGCAACTGTCCCGAAGCCGAACGCTACATCCAGCACGAGTACCGCAAAGGATGGAAACTTTGAAGAGTTGATCTCGCGCCGGCTGACGCCACCGACGCCGCGGATGCTGCCGTTGCGGCATGCTGGCGGAGGAACCGGGAGCGGACGGGACGGGAGATTCGCTCGTGCATCGTCCCAATTGAAGCCATGACTGTGAAGGTTGCGACAAGATGAGTACCCCGCCTCCACTCATGTCATCACCGCCGCCGCTGCCGGCTCGAAGGCGCTTCTTCGAACAGGCTGCGCTCTTCAGTGTTTTAGCGCCGTTCGTGGTGTTTTTGGTGGGAGTGTTCGTGCAGCGCCATATCCGCGGCCATATTCCCGCGATGATTTTGATCGGGGTCGTGCAAGTGGGAATTGTGTTGGCGGGTCTGGTGTTGGGAATTGTGGCTCTGACGCGCATGGGTAAAACCGGGCGCAAAGGAATCTTTGGCCGGGCGCTGGCCGGCACGATTCTGAATACAGTCTTCCTTTTTCTGATGGGCGTGTTGTTCCTCGCCAACATGCGCACGGCCGCTTTGAAAGCGAGGGGATTCCGTCCCGAACCGCGCGTCGAGATCTTTCGCGGGAATCCGGCGGACAAATCTGAAATCCTCAAGCGCGTGCGCGCGGAGGCGGCCGAGATGTTGAACAAATCTCCTGGCGAAGTTGTATTGAGCCAGCCGTTGTCCGAGCAGGGCGCGGACGAACTGGACATGGTGGAAATCGTTATGGCGCTTGAGGAAGCCTTTGGCATTCGAATTCCGGAAGAGCCCCTCATGGAAAAAGAAGGAAACTTTCGCAAAGATCTCACTGTCGAAATTCTCGCCGACGAGGTCAGCCGGTTGCTGACATCGAGGTAGCCTCACCCGCCGTCTGAAATCAGCGTCGAGGGGAGCGCGGCCCGCCTCGGGCGCACTTCGAGGCGCCCTCGCCTCGAAGCTGGCGATTGTGAAGCCAACGACTTTCAATGGAAGCGAACGCAACCAAAAGACGCGGCACCGGAGCGCGGCTTTGCAAGCCGCAGCAACTCCCCGACGGCCAGATGCTCGGGAATTATTTCAATGCCTGT
>JBFMDG010000418.1:0-6733 GCA_040754135.1 Verrucomicrobiota bacterium | reverse complement strand
CCTGAAGCCGATTGGAAAAATCCTCCTGCGTACAATTCCCCATTAAACCATGCTAAAGCAGAAACTTTTTGGGATCCAAACGTCGAAGATACTTGAATGCCTCCGCCAAGCGAATTCCATTCGCCTTCATCCCAATACGCCGCACCGCGAAGCGGAGTCGTCGAGAACCGTCCACCCGCGTACAGAACATCATTTGTAACGACCAGGTCAAGGATTTGGTCTAAGTAGTCCCATTTTCCTACTCGGCTCCCGTTCCATTTAAAATAGGCGCTGTATACCTCGTTTGAAAAGCATACCAATGGCCCCCATGGATAACCACCCATCCCACCAAGTGTTGACCATTGTCCGTCAGAAATCGAGGCCACATGATTCGCCACAACATCGCCAATTTGGGCAAACGTTCCGCCGACGTGAATCGTTTCCACATCCGTAGCAATGGCGCGTATCTCGGGCCTTATTCGTGCGGGTTGGATCTCCTTTGCCAGAGTGGACCATGAAACACCGTCCCAAACTGCCAAACTCCTGATTGCAACGCCGCCGGCCAAACCAAAATTACCGCCAACGATCAATTCTCTGCCCTTAAAACCAAGCGCATAGACAGGTCCGTCTGTTCCTTCTCCAAGAGCGTTCCATTGTTGTCCGTCCCACTTTGCCACGTTTGAAGCCGGAATTTCTCCTGCCGCACTAAAGGCGCCACCCACGAAGATCTCGCCAGCATAAGCCTTGATCGAGCTCACGCTGCCAGCGATGCCGGTTCCCAGAGCTGACCAGCTAGATCCATCCCAGACGGCAATCGAGTTGGCAGTAGTCGTTCCTGCTGTGCGGAAATTACCTGCCGCAAACAGACGATCGTTCACAAGCTCAAGACAGCGTACCGGACCGGACAGGCCTCTGCCAAGCGGCTGCCACTCTCTGCCATTCCAGTGAGCGATATTTGCGCATTCCGTTCCGCCTGCGGTGGTAAATTCCCCGGCCACAAAAAGATTTTCTTTTTGACCAGCGATTGCATGAACCACACCGCCGGCGATACCAGAGCCAAACGGAGTCCACGTCGTGCCGTTCCAAGCCGCAAGTCTGTCGACCGTAGTTGCACCAATTTGGGTAAAGCTGCCGCCCGCAATTATTAAATCGTCCGAGGCTATTAGGGTTTCCACTGAGCCGTTAAACTTCATACCCACGCGAGACCATGAGCTTCCGTTCCAATGAATGATGCAGGGAGATTCAACTCCTCCGGCAGACAAAAAGCTGCCGCCAAGATATAGATCGCCTCCTCGTTTCAAAATGGAGGCGACGTAACTTCCAGAAACTCCAGGAGAGCCAAACCTTTGATCCCACCATTGCCCATAGCCAGTCGATAAGGTGAGGATCGCGAGCCCAATAAGGTAGGCGATCGGATCGACAGGTAATCTGCAGAACCGGCTCATTTTTCGTTCGCCGCGGCCACGCCGTCGTTGGAAAATTCCGGAATCACAATGGTCAGATGTGATCCCAAATTGGCCATCGGTCCAATCCATTTTTCAATTCAGGTGTGGGACTTTGGGACGGCTGGCTCCCGATTGGGTTCCCGTGGAATCATCGCAAAAGGAGCCGTTGATCAGTAGTTTGCGTTGTTCTGGAGATTGCCGACGCGAAAGCGGCTTTGGCCTCCCCCCGGCGATTCATGGCTCCCCCATGATTAAACGTGCGTTGACTCGTCCGGCTACGGCCTGCTCCTTTGGCGCTAACTTTCTCAAGTTTTCTCGAGCGCGTTTTGAGTTTGCGTTTTTATGCGTGAGCTTTTTTGGGAATTGATGTTTAACTGTTTCGTGCCCGTCGGATTTCCACAGTTCCTCAGCCGATTTTCCCATGACTGCTTTTTGTTCAGGAGTCTCAGGGGAACCGCCATGGTTTGGCCGCGGCTGTTCACCCTGGTTGTCGCGGCGGTTTCGGTTTTTGCGGACGAGCAATTGCCCGCAAAGATTTCCATTGAGGCCCATCGAGGCGCGGGCGCGGTCAGTCCCCTGCTCCACGGGCAGTTTCTTGAATTCATGTTCGAAGGGATCAAAGGGGGCGTTCATGCCGAACTGATCCGGAACCGCAGTTTCGAAGAACCGATCAATACCATCGGGCTCTCGCGCCATTGGGAACGATATCCGGACGATCGCAATGATGATTACGGATTGTCGTTTCATTGGGATGCGCGCCGGTCGGTGCCGGGGAATCGCCGGAGGAATGTGGAAAGTGTCGAGCATTCGTTGCAGATCGAATTGCGCGAGGGAGTGATACCGCGGCACGGAATTTATCAAAGCCGGATTCCGATTCGCGCCGGGATCGAGTATCACGGCTCGATCTGGATTCGCGCGCACCGTTTCAAGGGCAAGGTGCTGGTGGCGCTGGAACAGGACCGGACAGGCGGGGCGATTTATGCGGAAGCGGATCTTTCGCCTGCGGACGGTGATTGGCGGCGTTATGAATTTTCGTTGCGCCCGAGTCAATCGGATCCCTTGGCGCGTTTCGCGATTTTGCCTGCGGGCACGGGAGAATTGTGGATCGACCAGGTTTCACTCATGCCGGGGGATGCGGTGCACGGAGTGCGGCGCGATGTCTTTGAAAAAATTAAAGCGCTGCGGCCGGCATTTATCCGCTGGCCGGGCGGCAATGTAGCGCAGGATTATCATTGGATGTGGGGCATCGGACCGCGCGACGAACGGCCGGTCTGGACGAATCTATCTTGGAAAAACGAACCGGAGCCGAGCGATTTTGGCACGGACGAATTCATCGCGCTTTGCCGCGAATTGGGCGCGGAGCCCTCGATTACGATCAATGTTGAAGGCCGTGGCGCCACCGCATCCGAAGCGGCCGAATGGGTCGAGTATTGCAACGGCCCGGCCAGTTCGAAATTTGGCGCGCTCCGCGCCGCCAACGGACATCCGGAACCGTTCAACGTCCGTTTTTGGGAGGTCGGCAACGAAATCTGGGGGCATTGGGTGCGCGGGCATTCCGATGCGCGCACGTACGCCGCGAATTTTTTGCGCTACGCGGAAGCGATGCGCGCCGTCGATCCCAAAATTCAACTGATCGCTGTGGGGGACAACAATCCGAATTGGAATCGCACCGTGTTGAAGCTGGCCGGCAGCAAAATGGATTTGCTGGCGGTTCACCATTACTACACCGCACGCGAGATGAAGGGCGATCCGCTCAACCTGATGGCGCGGCCATTGACTTACGAAAAATTCTATCGCGAGATGCGCATCTTTTTAAAGGGCTTGGAATTGGGCCGGCCCGTTCAACTCGCGATCAATGAATGGGGGCTCGATATTCCAGAACCGCGCCAGCATTCCATCGAAGCGGCCCTTTTTGGCGCGCGGCTTTTGAATGTGTTCGAACGCAATTCGGATTTGATCGCCATGAGCGCGGTGTCGGACCTGGTCAATGGCTGGCCGGGCGGCATCATTCAAGCCAGCCGTCATGACGTGTTCACGACGCCCACTTATCTGGTGAACCAACTCTATCGTGAAGCCACGGGGCCCGAGCGCGTGGAAGCGAACGTGGAGTGCCCCACTTACGATACGAGTCAGGAAGGCAAGGCCATTCCCTACCTGGACGTGGTGGCGAGCCGGCCGCACGATCGAAGCGAAATGTTTATCAAAGCGGTGAACACCCATCCCTCGGCAACGCTTCTGGTGCGGATTGAAATTCAAGGATGGGAACCGGCGCCAGTCGCGGAATTGGCCGGGATCATGGCCAGCTCTCTCGATCAAGCGAACAGTTTTCAGAATCCAAGCGCCGTCACGATCCGGCGGCTCTCGATTCAGTTTCGGCCTTCTTTCGCACTCAAGCTGCCGAAGCATTCGATTTGGGTGTTGAAATTGCGCGCGGCCGGTTCCGAGTAAGCATGCGCAATCTGAACTCCATTGAATCTCGATTTTGATCGCACCATGCTCGCGTCGATGCCAGCCGTTGTCCGGATTGAAAGCCAGCATGAGGTGCCATTCCCTCGCGCGAAGATCTGGCCGATCCTCAGCAAAACCGATTGGATCAATCGCGCCATTGGCCTGCCTCCGGTTCAATATGACATTCAGTCTAAGCGTGAAGGCGGCAGCCGCGTGACGGCGCGCGCCCGGTTGTTCGGAATGGAACTGGTTTGGCAGGAGTTGCCATTCGAATGGGTTGAGCCGGAGTTTTATCGCGTCCGGCGCATTTTCCAAAACGGCTTTCTTCGCGAGGCGAATCTCGGCCTTGATTTCGTGGAAACGCAGGATGGCAACACGCGTGTGCGCGTCATTTCTGAATTAACGCCTCGTCACGCGCTCGGCGGCTGGATTGCCCGCAAGCTCCTCAGTCCGAAATCGACGCGGGACATGGCCGAAGTGATCAAGCATGCCGCCGCATTTCTAAAAGGGCAGCAGCCGGCTGTTCTGCCGCGATTGCCAAAACAACCGGTGGACGAAGCGGCGCTCGAGGCCGGGCTGGGCAAGCTGAAAACATTCGGTGAATCTCCATTTCTGATTCAAAAGATCGAGTGCCTGCTGCGCAACGCCTCGGATGTCGAGCTCACGCACATTCGGCCTTTCGCGGCGGCGCGCGCCTGGAATTACGATCGCTGGCATGTCTTGCGGCTTTTTCTCGCCGCCACCCGCGCCGGATTGCTCGATTTGAGCTGGGAAATTCTCTGTCCAAACTGCCGCTCCTCCCGCGCGGAATCCGCCCGTTCGCTTCGCGACCTCTCGCGCACCGCGCATTGCGATGTCTGTCAGATCAAGTACGACGCCCAGTTCGACAAATCGGTCGAATTGAAATTCGCGGTCAATCCCGCCATCCGCGCGCGCGATCAACAAACCTTTTGCCTGGCCGGGCCTGGGGGAAAACCGCACGTGGTTAGTCAGATTTATCTTGAGCCGGGACAACGGCGATCGTGGAAGCTCCCCGACTTCACCCGGCCTTATCGCATGCGCTCGCCCCAGGTGAAAGAACCGGTCGTGCTGAATCCGGAACCGGGCATCGAAACCGTTTTTCAGGCGGTGGTCATGTGCCACCCGGAGCGATTCGACGTTTGTTTCGAGTATGGCAAAACTCAGGATTTCAATTTGCAGATTCTCAATCCCAACTCTTTCCCGGTGCAGGTCGTTCTCGAACGACAGGAATGGGATGAAGACATCCTCACCGCCTCTCGCGTGACAGGCTGGCAGGAGTTCCGGGACCTGTTCACGAGCGAAGTCATTTCACCCACCGAACAAATCACCGTCGGCTCGCAAATCGTTTTGTTCACCGATTTGCGGGGATCAACCGCCATGTACAACGGCATCGGCGATGCGCCAGCTTACAGCGTGGTGCGCAACCACTTTGCCGTGCTCGTCGAAGCCGTGCGCTCGCATCATGGAGCCGTGGTCAAAACCATTGGGGACGCCGTCATGGCCGTGTTCAATCGGGTCGATGAAGCGTTAGGAGCCGTCGCGCAGATGCATTTCGAACTGCCGAAAGCGAATGTCACGGGAACGGTTCAGGCGAGTCTGGCGCTTAAGTCCAGCTTGCACATCGGTCCGTGCCTGGCCGTGAATGCGAATGACAAACTCGATTTTTTTGGCACGACGATCAATCTGGCCGCGCGCCTGGTCGATTGCTGTAAAGGAGGCGACCTGACCATTTCCGATGACATGTTTCAACGTCCCGAAACGCAGGCATTCCTGACTTCAGAAAAACTGGCGGCGGAACCGGCCGAGGTGAAATTCAGAGGTTTCGAGCACCCACACAAAGTCTGGCGCATCAAGATTCTCAAAGACTGATTCACGATCGGTGGGCTTGCGGAGCCTGCTGACCGGCTCTGGACTCTGGCGCGCGCCGTTTGCGGGAGAGACATTCGCTTTGCCGCTCGATTGGCGCAGGTGTAAACTCGGCGGCAATCAACCACGATTGACCTTATGAAAATCAGCCGACGCCAATGGTTCGCCTCCTCGACCCTCCTGCTCTCGAGCTGCGCGCTGCTCCCATCGACAACTTCTTCCGCTCAATCTCCCGGCGCCACTCGCTCGAAGGCCGTTCGCTCACCCATGCGCATTGGAACGGTGACCTACAATTTGGGGAAGGATTGGGATGTGGAAACACTCATCCGGAATTGCGAGGCGGCCCGTTTTGAAGGCGTGGAACTGCGGACGACTCACAAGCATGGGGTGGAGGTGAATCTGACCAAGCCTCAAAGGCAGGATGTGAAAAAAAGGTTTCGCGATTCGAATGTCGAGCTCATGGGATTGGGAAGCGCCTTTGATTATCACACGCCTGATCCATCGAAGCTGCGCAAGGATATCGAAGCGACGAAAGAATACATCGTCCTGGCGCATGATGTCGGCGCTTCCGGCGTGAAGGTGCGTCCGAATGGATTGCCAAAAGAAGTGCCGGTGGAAAAAACGCTGGAACAAATCGGCAAATCACTGCGCGAACTTGGCCAATTCGCCGACGGTTACGGGCAGCAGATCCGGCTGGAAGTGCATGGCACCGGCACTTCGCTGCTTCCCAACATCAAACGCATGATCGATGTGGCCGATCACAGCGCGGTGGGCGTTTGCTGGAATTCGAACCAGACCGATCTCGACGGGGAAGGGTTCGATCACAATTTCAATCTGGTGAAGGATAAGATTTTCACGGTGCACATGCGGGATTTGTTCCTCGAGGAATATCCGTTTCGAAAGCTGCTCACTCGATTGACGGAAATCGGTTACACCGGCTATTGCCTGGCGGAGATTCCGGAGAGCACCGATCC
>JBFMDG010000417.1:0-6735 GCA_040754135.1 Verrucomicrobiota bacterium | reverse complement strand
ATCGACGACGCGGCGCACGGCCATCGTGAAGGACGAAACCACCGGCGCGACCGTGCGGGTTTTTCCGCAACCGAACTGTCGCAATGGAGATCTCGCGCGGAGCATCTCCGATCTGGCCCAAAAAGAAGGTTGGAAGCTGGAGGAATTGCATACGGAAGAAGGGCGTCTGGATGAAGTTTTCCGGAGCATTACTTTGCCCGAAACTGTGCAACAGGAGCAGAAATGAACCAGACATTATCGAACATCAAAACCATCGCTAAACGGGAGCTGATCGGCTACTTCGCCTCGCCGGTCGCTTATGTTTTCATCGTTATCTTCCTACTGCTGGTCGGATTTTTCACGTTCATGATCGGCGGATTTTTCGAACGCGGAGAAGCGACGCTCATGTCATTTTTCCTGTGGCACCCATGGCTTTATCTCTTTCTGGTGCCCTCCGTCGGCATGCGGCTTTGGTCCGAGGAACGCCGCCAAGGCACGATGGAATTGCTCTTGACCATGCCCATCACGTCGTGGCAGGCGATTCTCGGAAAGTTTTTTGCGTCGTGGGCATTCCTTGGACTGGCGCTGGTGCTCACGTTTCCAATCATCATAACCGTGAATTACCTCGGCAACCCCGATAACGGAGTGATCTTCGCCGGATACATCGGCAGCCTGTTGCTGGCCGGAAGCTATCTGGCCATCAGCTGCATGACTTCGGCGATGACGCGCAACCAGGTGATCAGTTTTATTCTTTCGGTGGTGATTTGCCTGTTGCTCATCCTGGCGGGCTGGCCCCCAGTCACGCGCATGGTCGAAAGCCTCACGGAAAGCACGCGGCTGGTCGAAGCCGTGGCGGCTTTCAGCGTCATGACCCACTTTGAAGGTTTCCAACGTGGCGTGCTCGACTCGCGCGACATCATTTTCTTCCTGTCGATGATCGGCTTCGCCTTGTTCACCACCAGCGTGATCATTCGCAGCCATCGCTCAGGATAACAGCCTCACTCGAACCCGTAACCGGTCTCATAGGCATGACAAAGAAAAAACAACTCGAATCAATCCTCTATTCGATCGCCGGCGTCGCGATCATGTTCGTGATCCTGATCGCCGTCTATATCATCGCCGGCCTGGTCAAAACACGCGTCGACCTGACGCATGAAAAACTCTACACCCTGTCGCCCGGCACCACCGCCATCCTGGCCAAACTCGATACCCCGGTCGAAATCCGCTTTTATTGCACCCAGGATTCCAAGGACATGCCGGTGATGCTGAAAACCTACGCCCAACGCGTGGAAGATCTGCTCTCCGAATACAAAAAAACCGCCAAAGGAAATATCCTCCTGAAAAAACTCGATCCGCGCCCGGATTCCGACGCGGAAGATTCCGCCAACCTCGACGGCGTCGAAGGCCAAATGGTGAATCTCGGAGAAAAAATCTATCTCGGCATCGCCATCAGCATGCTCGATGAAAAAGTCGCCATCCCCTTCCTGTCGCCCGAACGGGAGAAACTCCTCGAATACGACATCACCCGCGCCATCGCGCGCGTCATGTCGCCGGCCAAGCCGGTCGTCGGTGTCATGACTGCGCTGCCCATGTTCGGCGAATTCAACCCCATGATGATGCGCATGGGCCAAATGCAGCGTCAGGATCCGTGGGTCGTAATCGGTGAATTGAAACGCGATTTCGAAGTCAAGCAAGTGGACATGTCGGTGGATGAGATTCCCTCCGACGTGAACGTGTTGATGGTGGTTCATCCGAAAAACATTTCCGACAAGGCGCAGTATGCCATCGATCAGTTTCTCCTGCGCGGGGGCAAAGTCGTCGCGTTTGTCGATCCGCTCTCGATTGTCGATGCCCGCAATCAGCCAGGAAACAATCCGCTGCAAGCCGCGTCTCAAGGCGGATCGAACCTCGAAAAACTGATCAAGGCCTGGGGCCTCTCGTTCGATCACAACAAAGTCATCGCCGACCTGAATTACGTCACACGCATCAATCGTGGAAATCGGGTCGAACCTGCACCGGCGGTGCTGTCGTTGAATGCGGAGGCGCTCGAAAAAGATGACGTGGTGACCGGTCAGATTGACAATTTGCTGATTCCATTTGGCGGTGTGTTCAGCGGCACACCGGCCGAAGGATTGAAACAAACCGTGCTCATGAAAACGACCGGCAACTCGCAGCAAGTCGATCGTTTCATGGCCGAGTTCTCCGGTGAACAAATCAGCAAGGACTTTGCACCTTCCGGAAAGGAACAGGCTCTGGCGATTCGTTTGACCGGCAAATTCAAAACGGCTTTCCCCGAAGGCAAACCGAAGGAGGCCGCCACCGATGACAAGAACAAGGAGAATGAACCAAAGGACGCAGCCGCCGCGGACGCTTCGCTCAAGGAGTCGGCCAAGGAAGGGGTGGTCATTCTCGTGGGCGACACCGATCTGTTGTTCGATCAGTTCTCGGTCGAGGTGCAGAACATTTTTGGCCAGCGCATTGTCATTCCGCGCAATGGCAACCTGAACCTCGTTCAGAACATCGTCGAGCAGCTGGCCGGGGATTCGAATCTGATCGCGGTGCGCAGCCGCGCCACGCTCAACCGTCCGTTCACGGTCGTGCGCAAGATGCAGGCGCAAGCCGAGGAACGCCACCGCAGCAAGATCCGCGAGCTCGAACAAAGTTTGCAGGACGCGCAGTCGCGCTTGAATCAATTGCAGCAGCAAAAGAAAGAAGGCGGACAACGCTTCATTCTCTCGCCGGAACAGCAGGCGGAGATTCGCAATTTCCAGCAGAAAGAAGCCGAGACCCGCAAGGAACTCAAAGAGGTCCGCAAGAATTTGCGGCGGGACATCGACTCGCTGGAAAACCGATTGAAATGGCTCAACATCGCAGCCATGCCCTTCCTGGTGACCGTTTCAGGCATTGCCCTGGCGGTCGTGAAACGTAAACGCACAGCCGCAAAATGAATCGGAAACAACTGACCATCCTCATTGTTTTAGGTGTCATCATTGGCGGGCTCGGGTTTTACCTGCTCTCCCGCCGCAGCGCTTCCTGGCAGGCAACCGAAGGCTCGGATCGCCAGAAAATCCTCGGCGAATTCCCCATCAATGACGTCGCCCAGCTCCGCATCAAACAAACCGCCGGAGAATTGAACCTCGCTTATCAGGATGAAATCTGGCGCGTCAAAGAACGCTGGAATTATCCGGCCAACTTCACCCAGATCAGCGAAACACTCCGCAAAATCTGGGAACTCAAGCCCGTCCAGGACGTCAAAGTCGGCGCCTCCCAATTGCATCGCCTCGAATTGCTCGCTCCGGACAAAGGCACCAACTCCGGCACGCTCGTCGAAATGAAAGATAAATCGGGCAAGACCATCAAATCCCTTTTGCTCGGTAAAAAAGCCGTGCGCAAAAGCGGCGACGCATCGCCCTTTGGCGGCGGCGATTATCCCGTGGGCCGCTATGTCATGGTGCCGGACAAGCCCAATGCCGTCTGGGTGGTGAATGAAACCTTCACCGATCTCGAACCCAAGCCGGAACAGTGGTTGAATAAAGACTTCTTTAAAGTGGAAAAGTTGAAATCCATTTCCCTCGTTTCCACCAACGCCACCAATTCCTGGAAAGTCTCGCGCGAAATGGAAAACGGCGAACTCAAACTCGCGGACAAGAAAGAAAACGAGGAAATCGATTCCGCCAAACTTTCCGGCGTCGGCTACGCCCTTTCCTCCCCCAGCTTCAACGACATTGTTTCCCCCGAAACCAAACCGGAAGAAATCGGCCTCGACAAAGCCAGCGTCGCTACCCTCGAAACATTCGAGAACTTCACTTACACCGTTCGCTACGCCAAAAAGGATGAAGACAACTTCTACCTCACCATGGCGGTCAGTGCCGACATCGCAAAGGAACGCACTCCCGGCAAGGACGAAAAACCGGAGGACAAGGAAAAACTTGATAAGGAGTTCAAGGAAAAGCGGGACAAGCTCGAGGAAAAACTGAAAACGGAAAAGGCTTACGAGAAATGGACGTATCTCGTCTCGAAATGGACGATCGATCCGCTGTTGAAAGAACGGAAGGATTTCCTCATCGAGAAGAAAGACGAGCCCAAGACACAGGACGCGGCCACCCCGGCGCCAACGTCCTCCGAAAGCCCGCTCATTCCACCCGTGCCGCCAATCGTGCCGAAATAGCCATTTTGGGTCTGCGGTGGCAAAGCGTTAGCGCGACACCGCTTTGGCCAATTCCATACGCGCCGGACAACCCAGCGCACGTCGGCGCAACCAAAGCGCTGTCGCCACTTTGTTCTGCCAGCGCACTCCATAAGGCGCGCTCGGCAGCGCCACCAATCGCTCCGCCGCCCAAACTTTTTGGACTGCGGTGGCAAAGCGTTAGCGCGACACCGCTTTGGCCATCTCCATACACACCGACCAACCCATCGCACGTCGGCGCGGCTAAAGCGCTGTCGCCACTTCGTTCTGCCAGCGCACTCCATAAAGGCGCGCTCTGCAGCGCCACCAATCGAACTGCTGCACAGCTTCTTTTGGACTGCGGTGGCAAAGCGCCAGCGCGACACCGCTTTGGCCAATTCCATACGCGTCGCACAGCCCATCGCACGCCGGCGCGGCCAAAGCGCTGTCGCCACTTCGTTCTGCCAGCGCACTCCATATGACGCGCTCCACAGCGCCACCAAACACCCCGCCGCACAGCTTCTTTTGGACTGCGGTGGCAAAGCGCCAGCGCGACACCGCTTTGGCCATCTCATACACACCGACCAACCCATCGCACGTCGGCGCGGCTAAAGCGCTGTCGCCACTTCGTTCTGCCAGCGCACTCCATAAAGGCGCGCTCGACAGCACCACCAATCGCTCCGCCGCCCCAGCTTTTTGGACTGCGGTGGCAAAGCGCCAGCGCGACACCGCTTTGGCCAATTCCATACGCGCCGGACAACCCAGCGCACGTCGGCGCGGCCAAAGCGCTGTCGCCACTTCGTTCTGCCAGCGCACTCCATAAAGGCGCGCTCTGCAGCGCCACCAATCGCACTGCCGCCCAAACTTTTTGGGCTGCGGTGGCAAAGCGTCAGCGCGACACCGCTTTGGCCCATTCCATACACGTCGCACAACCCATCGCACGCCCGCGCGGCCAAAGCGCTGTCGCCACTTCGTTCTGCCAGCGCACTCCATAAAGGCGCGCTCCACAGCGCCACAATCGCTCCGCCATCCACCACTTTTGGACTGCGGTGGCAAAGCGTTAGCGCGACACCGCTTTGGCCAATTCCATACGCGTCGCACAACCCATCGCACGCCGGCGCGGCTAAAGCGCTGTCGCCACTTCGTTCTGCCAGCGCACTCCATAAAGGCGCGCTCGGCAGCGCCACTGCCCGAATTTCAGTGCGTCGCCCCACAGGCGCATTGCACAGGTGACGCATCCGGTCTGGGCTTACCCGGATCGTAGGCCAGACTGGACCCGAGCCAACGCTCGATCTCTTCAACGCTCTTCCCCTTGCGCCGATGATAATCGAGCACTTGATCGCGCCCGATTTTCCCAACGGCGAAGTATTTGGATTCGGGGTGTGAAAAGTACAAACCACTCACGCTTGATCCTGGCCACATTGCGCAATTCTCAGTCAATCGAATGCCGGTGCGCCGTTCGACCTCGAGCAACTCCCAGAGCAGCCGTTTCTCGGTGTGGTCCGGACAAGCGGGATAACCGGCAGCGGGACGGATGCCGCGATACTTTTCCTCGATTAAGTCGGCGGGCGTCAGATTCTCGGCCCGGCCAAAACCCCATTCGCGGCGCACTTGCCGGTGGAGGAACTCGGCAAACGCTTCGGCGAGCCGATCGGCCAGCGCTTCCGCCATAATGGCGTTGTAATCGTCGTGCTCGGCTTTGAAGCGCTGCACCATGGCATCGAGCCCAAAGCCCGAACTGACGGCAAAGGCGCCGAGATAATCCGCCGCTTCCCCTTTGGCGGCGATGAAATCCGCCAGCGACCAGTGCGGCGTTCCATCGCGTTTTTCAATTTGCTGGCGCAAGAAATGAAAACGCGTGAGCAGCCGCGTGCGGTGCTCGTCTGTGTAAACCTCGACGTCGTCACCCACCCTGTTCGCGGGGAAAAATCCGTAAACGCCATGTGCATCGAGCCGTTTCTCGTTCACCAGATGTTCCAGCAAACGCTGCGCATCGGCGAACAACTTGCGCGCTTCCTCGCCATGTTTGGGATGATCCAGAATCGTTGGATAACGTCCGCGCAGTTCCCAGGTATGGAAAAACGGAGACCAATCGATGTACGGAACCAAATCCGAAAGCGCGATTTGAATTGTCCCTTCGATGGCGCCAACGCCTGCTTCTGTCGTCAATACCCGCACGCCCAAAAAATCCGGGCGTGGTGGACGATAGCTTTGCCAGTCCAAGGCCGGTCCGCGCGCGCGGGCCTCTTCGATGGAAACCAGTTTGACCTGTTGCGCGCCGTGCTGCTGGCGAACGCGTTCATATTCGCTGCGCACCTGTTCCACCAGGCCGGTGCGAAGTTCGGCGCTGATCAGGCTGCCGACGACCGGCACTGCGCGCGAAGCATCGAGGACATGAATGACGGGCTGGCTGTAACTCGGCGCGATTTTGACGGCCGTGTGCGCTTTGCTGGTGGTGGCGCCGCCAATCAGGAGCGGCAGTTGAAATCCTCCGCGCTCCATCTCGCGCGCCACATGCACCATTTCGTCCAAAGAAGGCGTGATCAACCCGCTCAATCCGATGACGTCCACCTGCAGTTGGCGGGCGGTTT
>JBFMDG010000416.1:0-6744 GCA_040754135.1 Verrucomicrobiota bacterium | reverse complement strand
AACATCCAGAAATAAATGTCGCCGGAGGGCAGCCCGTTCTCGATGGTTTGCAGGTCGCGCTTGGCGCTGCGGAGATTGGCGCGGAATTGGTCGGCTTTGGCCACCTTGCGCCGCGTGCTGGTGAGTTTGTCTTCCACCTCGACCAGGCTCTGACGCAACTGATCACGCCGCACCTGTTGCGATCGAATGACAAACCAATAGATCAATGCCAGCAAAACAACAGTGCCGATGGCCAGCAAGGTGAGGTGCTGTTTCTGCTGTTGGGTCAGATTATTCGTCATAACGCACGCGCGGGTTGAAGAAACATTCGAGCTTGAAAAGTGTAAACGTGCGGGTCGGATCAAACGGATCGATTTGTTCCGGCAACCGGTCGCGCAAAAGAATGGGATCGACCGGCCGGAGTTCTTTTTGGAAGTAAGGCGATTCCCGCAATGCCTGCACGAACTTTTCCGCGGCCGGTGGCGTGGCGTAATCCTTCGACATAACACTGAGAACGATGGTCTCGGTGACGCTGGCTGGCCGCGCTGGGGTGACCACGCGATTGGCATTGGTGGTGGCCTTGGTCGGAGGCGCAGATTGGATGATTTGTTCCAGCCGCAACCGCACCAGCTGAACATCATCGACCACCGCGTACTGCAGCGCGTTGAGCGGTCCCGCCCAAAAGAAGCGGTCTTGCGAAAGCACTTTAAGGCTCGCCAGGGTGCGTTCGATTTCGCCGATGCTGCGCGAATTGTTGGAAGCTTCTTGAGAGAGCTTGTGCAGTGAATCCAACTGCCCTTCCCGTCCGCTGAGTTCCGCTTCGATGTTCGCCACTTCCACCAGCAACGCGCCGCCCCAAATCAAAAATAAAAGCACGAGCACCGCGGCAGCCCGTCCGCTCCAGCGCAACGGGTCGCGCCATCGCCGGCCTTCCAACTCTTTCTTTTCCGCGAGCAAATCGATGCGCAGCGCCACCCCGTTCAACCAGCCAATCGCCGCGCCAATGGCCGATCCGAGCTGAGGCTTGTTCGCTTCGAATTCGCTTTCCTGATTCGGAGTGAACTCATGCTGAATCCGGCCGGCCGGGTTCCAGGTCTTGGTCGGAATCATCAGCTCGCGTTCGAGCAACTGCACAATGAATTGCGATCGTGCGGAGGCACCCGAGAGATACGCAACCTGCACCGGCAACTCGTATTGATGTTCGAAAAAGTCGATGGCCGCGCGCAGTTCGCGGCCGAGCGCCGACACCAATCCGCCGAGTTTTTCCTGAATTTTTTCCGGCATGGTGACTTTGATCGCCTCGGCCACGCGGTAATTGCTGTTCATGGCCTCAGCCAGGCTGGCGGTGAGTTTATCTCCGCCAAAAGTCACCACGCGCGTCAGGGCCAGTTCGCCTTTGGCCAGAATGCTGATGGTGGACGATTTGAATCCGACATCCACGATGGCGCAGACCTCGTTTTGGGTCGCTTCCGGAAAAGTGGACGCGACCGCGTTGGCCAATCCGATTTGAGAGAATGAAAGTTCTTCGAGAATGAGGCCGGCCTTTTCGCAGGCGGTTTGCACGGCGGTGACGATGGATTGCGGAGCGCCGCCCGCCAGCACGAACGCTTGATTCTTTGGGAGCGGCACGATTTTGCTCGCCGGCCCCATGCCCGGTTCACTTTTTTGAAGCAGTGAAGTTTCAGCGGCAAAGGCCGGTTGCGGCGGGGAATGCAGAACGCAACAATCGAAGACATAATCCCGCAGATCTTGTTGCATGTATTGCTGCGGGTTGAATTTGAGGATGCGCCGCAGATCGGATACTTTGACATGCGGCATTTCGACATTTCGCACGAACGCGTCGCCCATGCTGAGCGTGATAACAACCCGCTTGGTTTTGGCGCCGGAATTTTTGTAGAGGCTGGCCAGATGATCCGCCAACCCATCACTCATCACGCCAAGATCACCGCATACCGACGGTTCGGTGTAATAGCTGACCAGCACCAGATCCTGGCCGCGTCGTTCGAAGTAGGCGGCTTTCGAGGCCCACTTTCCGAGATCGATAGCGAGAATGCGGCGGCGCCGCGCCGCGATGGATTTTTGTGGCGTGGCTGCGGCGGGTGGAGAATCCGGAGGCGTGGGATCGGCGCCGGGATCGGGCCGCAATTTGCGGAGCAGGGCTTTCATGGTTGATTTTGGGCGGAGATCTTCTTCGCTGGCCATGGGTCGATGCGGAAGGAGTTGAGCAGGCAACCAAAAGCAAAATGGTGCTGGCGCAGTTTGTCAGGCGAGGAGGTCATTTGAAATTCGACGGTGCCATCCTCGAATGGGATATAAGCGATGCGGGTAGCCGCCTGGAATTTGTTCGTCAAAGTTTGTTCGCAATCGAACGCCATACCTTGTCGGCCGGAAGTGTAACAGACAAATTCGCGAACAATTTTTGCCTCGGGCAGTTGTTCCTGAATTCGCTGCCGCCAAATGGGCAGTTTGCGTTCTTGATTGGTGGTGATTTGAAAACGGAGCACCGTCGAGAAATCCGGCGTGGTGAGTGTGATCGATTTTTCAAGCGGGTTGCTTTCCATTTTCCAGTTCGGTGGCGGCAAAAATGAAAATTTTAAAGACGAACTCAAAATCGCATAGCTGGGGACAGATCCCCGCTCAGGGATTTCTATCGTTTCGGTCAGCATTTGGAAATCAGGCTTTTTCGGTGCGTCCGCTGCGTAGCAAATCCCGGCCCAGCCGGATAGCCACGCCCCGACCATGGCCAGCCGCCAAACCCTTTGCAATGAATGGAGGAAAGGGTTCATGGCGTTTTGATGACGGACCATTTCCCGCGAAGAACCAACGAGAAGGCGGGTGTGCCCGGGGGCAAGCGCGTTTCATATTGAAGGTATGGATCCCAGTTCCAATTACGGATGGGCGGATTGTAAACGTCCGGACTCGCTCCCCATGGCGCCGTGGCAATGCGACTGTCGAACAACACCGCAATCGACCCATTCAAGGTGAGGGTGCGATTGTTCCAATCTTCCAGCAGGCGAAAGGCGTTCTCCAACCCTCCGCTGTAATAGCCGCCACCCGTTGGCACGATGCCGGTGATGAAGCAGGCATTGATGGTTGTCGAGGTGGCGCGGCGAAAGGAGAGCGGATAATAACTTAGATTATCGTTCCAATTTTCGGAGAGAATCGTGACCGCATCGGCCACGATACTGGCGGGCACGCTGGCCACCGTATTCGTTGTTCCTTCGTACGTTTTGGGAACGTTATACTGCCCTTTGATGTAGATCGGATTGGGAGTGACTACCGTCAATCCCACCGAAGGCAAAGTCTGGCCGTTCACCAATCGGACGCTCGGCTGCTCGTACATCGCGGCCGTCCGCTGATCGGCAATAAAGATAATGCGCGGATCACGCCCAAGAATTGACCTCAAGCTGCTGTACTGCTGGTTGAGCTTTTTGATGTCGATCTCGGTGACGCGGATGTTTTGATATTGCCGTTTGTTGAAGAACACGGCGTTGGTCTCCACGACGTCGCGCGATTGCAGCCATGGCACGGTGGTGGAAAAACCATTGTAGGCGCCGCTCGTCGCCACCACATTCGTGTCCGTAACGCGAATGATCAGATCCGCCTTGTTGTAGTAGCGTTGTTTGCCCATGGGCGACGTCAGGCTTTCGCTCGACGGCGGGATTTCGACCAACCCATGGAGCGTGTCGGGTGTGTTGTTGGTGCCGATCGGGAGGATCACCGTATTCACACCGGAATCCCTTTCGCCCTGGAATGTCACGGCCGGGCTCGCCGTGCGCACCACCGGATCTTCCGGACTTTTGTCGGGAACGATTTTTTGCGCAGCCGTGACATGCGAACGAAAAGTCAGATTCCCGGTGGGTTGCATGTAAATCATGCGATTCCCATGGGTGCGCCCGGAAACGGTGAAAGTGCCCGACGGGCATATTTCCAGATCCAATCCGTAGAACACTCCAAATTCGAAGATCGGCACCGAGACGAGTTGCAGTTCCTGTTGAACGGTCACTGGCATGCGCGTGGCCTGGCTTGTGTCCACGACGGTTGCTGCAATTCGGTAGTTCGAGTAATAAGCCCAAAGCCCGGTGTATTTCGTCGGCGGCGTGCCAAAACTCCAACTGGTGAGTTTATCAACGGATGCGCGGCCCGGATTATTGTTCAAATCGCTGAAACTGAAATTCGCAAAGGCCGGGTCGTCGGCGCTGGTGGGGACGAGCGAACGGTAAACATCAAGGTGCGAGTCCACGTAAGTTTGGTCGTTCGCCAGGTAATCCTCCGAGATGCGGCCGGAGACCTTGTCGAGGACCGAGTCAGCCGAACCGAGGCTTGCGAAATAGAGGTTGTGCCGCTGGGTATTTTGCGAGACGGAGGAGCACCATTCGAGAACCCCTGCGAGGACAATGAAAGCGACCGTGGTAAAGAGGAGCACGGCCAGGAGCGCGTATCCTGCCTGGTTGGAACGCCGGCAAATCCGCATAAGGCGCTTACTCCTGGACGCGATGCGTGACCTTGGCGGTGAGCTGGTAAGACTGGTAGAAATTGCCCGGACCAATCTCGAGCGCCGGATTCTGCAGTTGCAGGAACTCGAGATTCATCTTCACGGCCGCGTTGTTCGCCTTGTTCGTCAGAATCGAACCATCGAAGGCCACCGCCGCGAAAACCATGCTGTTGCTGACGCCATTGGCCAGCACCTGACTATTCCCGCCGGAGCTGAGATAACGTCGAAACGTGTTGTCCGCCGGCTCGACATAATAGCGAATAAAATCGTTGGTGTTGTTTGCCGCCATGTACAATTGCACGGCATTGCCCTGGACCGGCTGATTCGGCGCCACTTCCACAAACTGATCCCGATTCCATTGCCCGATGCGGATGGCTTGGGCCGCGCGGAGATCGGGAACAACTTTGCCGAGGAGTTTACGCGCGTGGACATTGGCGCCGATCTTGGCCTGGGTAATTCCGCACATGCGCAATCCAAAGACATGTGTCGCGAGAATGCCGGCCAATGTCATCGTCAGAATCCCCGCGGAGATCATCAAAGCGGGATAAGTGAAACCCTTCTGGCTGTTTCGGATTTGCCCGCGAGGCCCAAGTCCCGGGGTGAGGAGGATCATTGGTTGGCGCTCCGAAGTGAAACGACGCTGTTGGTAAATGGCCCTCGGTTGCGGCAGGTCCAGACACAATCCACACGCACCAGTTTTATTTTCGGATTCGAGGCCAACGGAGTGATCGTGGTAATCACCGTTCCATTGGCGGTGTTGGTGCCGACCGTGGGAAGATCAAACGGGAGCACGACCTCGGGAAAATTCGCGGCCGTCAATTCGTCCAAAGGCGGGTCGGCTTGCGTGTCCCATCGCGCCGCGCGCGTTTCTTCGAGGCGCTGCACCGCCAGATTTTGCGCGGCCATCGAGCACGACGCCCATTCGGTTCGTTCGGCGGCCAGCAGGTAACCCGACACCACGCCGGACAAACCCAAGCCGGTAATCATGATCGAGACCATCACCTCCTCGAGCGTGAAGCCGAGCGCACGGCGGCGACCGCAAGATTTGGAGACGGAAATACGCATGGTTTAGAACCGGTGATTGGAAATGGTCAGGCTTTTCCGGCCATGGCCGGAAGTTTGTTTTCTTCGGACGGCTGGCCGAATTCTTCCCGCGTCTGGCGCAACACGGGCAGTTCAATATGAAATGCGGCGCCTCCCATTTCGGATCGCTCGTAAAAGATCCGGCCCTGATGCTCGCAGATGATGCTGTGCGAAATCGACAGCCCCAATCCTGTGCCCACGCCAATCGGCTTGGTCGTGAAATAGGGCTCGAAAATTTTGCTTTCGAGATATTCCGGCACGCCAGGGCCACTGTCTTCAATCGAGATCCGCAGCAAATTCTGTTGCTGCTCCGTTCGGAATTTCAACCGCCGCGGCATCGAGGATTCCTGCAATGCTTGCAGCGCGTTGTTCACGAGGTTGAGCACCACCTGCTTCATCTGATCGGGATCGGCAAACGTGCGGCTGAGATTGGCATCCAACTCGACAATCTGTTCCACATTGGCCATGGCCATGTCGAATTTCCGCAGTTGAATCACATCGCGGATCAACTCGTTCAAATCGATCATGCCGCGGCGCTCGGAATGTTCCCGGATTAAGGAGAGGAAATTGCGCACCAAACGCACCACGCGATTGGATTCATGCGAAGCCATTTCGAGATAGGTCCACGTTTGCGGCGTCACCTCCCGATGCGCCACAATCATATCGAGCAAGCTCTTGATTCCGGCGATGGCATTCTGCAATTCATGGGCAACGCCGGAAATCATTTGACCCAGTCCAGACAGCTTTTGCGCCTGTTGCAGCTGCTGTTCGAGCTGCGATCGTTCGGTAACTTCGCGGAAGAAAAACTGATAGGCGGCCCGTCCGTCGTCATCGATCCTTGAACCTTCCACTTCCGCGGGCACGACGCGGCCATCCTTGCGCATGACCTGCAACGGCCTTTGGCGGCAAAGCAAATGAAACCATTCCTCCGCTGATTTCGGTGTCGGCGCGCCGGTCGAGTGGATCTGGCAAAACGCTGTCAACGCCTGCCGGCTCGCCACGGCCGCATCTGTTCCAAATAAATTCTCCGCCGCATGATTCAATTCGAGGATGTGGAGATCAGCGATTCCGCACGATGGGGTTTAAAACTATTGTTTCGGACTTGAAGGCTATTTTTTTAGCGGTGCCGAGCCGATCAGAGCGCGACACCGCCACTTCAAGACGACACTTTCCCCGCATGGAATTGC
>JBFMDG010000415.1:0-6745 GCA_040754135.1 Verrucomicrobiota bacterium | reverse complement strand
CGGGAATGAAAGGGGCCGCGACAGCCGCCGCGAAAACGGCTGACACTCGGCCTGTTTTCGGATACACCAAGCGAGCGCTGTCTTATCATGAGCCTTTACCGCATCGTTCGCTGGCTGGTGCAATTACTCGTCGGTTTCTATTTCAGCCGCATCGAGCTATTCCATTCCGATCGGGTGCCGGATCGAGGCCCGGTCCTGTTCGCTTCCAACCATCCGAACTCGCTGGCGGATGCTTTCATCGTGGGCACGTCGGTGCCGCGCAAGGTGCATTTCGTGGCGACCGTCCAACTATTCCGGTTCAAACCGTTGAAATGGTTTTTGCTGAAGTGCGGCCTGATTCCGATCAATCGTGTCAAAGACGATCCGCGGGCGATGCGCTCCGTCCTGGACACGTTTGAAGCTTGTTATGCCGTGCTTGAACAGGGGGAGGCAATTGGCATTTTCCCCGAAGGAATCACCCATGACGATCCGCAATTGAAACCAATCAAGACGGGTACGGCGCGCATGGCTCTTGACCTGGAACAGCGGCATCGAGGCGAGTTGGGGTTGCACATCGTGCCGGTGGGTTTGAATTTTTCGGCCAAGGACATTTATCGCAGTGATGTGCTGGTGCATTTTGGTGAACCGATTCGCGTGGCTGATTTTCTGGAGGGATACGAAGCGCATCGGAAGGAGTGCATTCAAAAGTTGAGCGGACGCATTGAAGAGCAGCTGCAATCGTTGATCGTGCATGTTTCCAAGCTTGATCAGGTGCGGTTGGTGGAAGCGGTGAAGAGCCTTTATCTGGATGAGTTGCGATTGGGCAACGTGGTTATTTCCGAGCCGCTTTCGCCGCAAGCCGAAGCGCTCGTATTGACGCGAGCGATCACGGATGCGGTGGAGTTTGCGAGCGAGCGGTATCCGGAAAAAGTCGAAGCTTTCAGCCGGAAACTGAGCCGTTATCAACGTTGGCTGAGCCGATGGAAGATTTCCGATGCCGCATTGCGCCAGATGACGTCCGGCGAGATGAATTTGGGACAGAGTTTTTTCTGGGCCATTCCTGGAGTGCTCGCTTCGCCAGTGGCGATTTACGGAACGCTTCATCGGCTGGCCCCGGCGGCGGTGATTCACTGGGCTTTGAAAAAATTCGCCAATCTCGATCAGCACCGCGCGCAGGTGTCCACGACTTCGATTTTGGCAGGCCTCGTGAGTTTTGGATGCTTTTACAGTCTGTATTTCCTGGTTGCGCAATGGTGGTTCGGGTGGCCGATTGCCTTTTGGTATCTGCTCTCGCTGCCCGTGGCGAGTTTGGTGGCCTATTATTACTGGCGCGAAGCGCAGCGCTGGACGGCTGGGGTGCGGAATGTGGTCACCTGGATGCGGCGGCCAAAGGCGATTCGACGTTTGCAAATAACGCGAGCGGAACTGATAGAAGATATTGAACGACTGCGCCGCGAATACCGGAAGCATTTGATGGAAAAGACCGAGTCCAAAAGGGCGGCCCATTGAGATGAAAATGAACGTCAAAACCTCGGTTCTGGCATGGGCATTGCAGCTTTTGGCGCGTTTCGAAACGGTCGTTGACACTCGAATCACCAATGACTAGTGTACGGCCCGATTTTTTAACCCTGATTTAGGATTACGAAAAATGTTACTTCGACTCAGTTTAGGCATTGCAATTTTGGCGGGTTTGGCCGCGCTCTACTTTGGCCATTTTAACGTTCAGGAGAAGATCAATACTCTCACCACTTCCCTGCAGACGGCCGAGGCCAACGAACAGGCGGCGCGGGAAGCCGAATCCAACGCTCGCAAAGAGGCCAATAAAGCCAAAACGGACCTCGCCACGACCACCAAGGAATTGAACGACACAAAGGCCAGTCTCGAGGGCGTTTCCTCCCGGTTGCAACAGCAGGAACAACGGGCCAATGATCTTTCCGAAAAGCTCACCCAAATGACCGGGGAACGTAATACCGCCCAAGCCGAGTTGGTCGCGTGGCGCGCGCTGGGACTCACCGTCGATCAAGTCCGCACGCAACGCGATCGGTTGCTGCAGGTGGAAGTGGAAAAGGACGTCGTCGCAAACGAAAACAAGATCCTCAATCGCACCGTGCAAACACTGAGGTCGGAATTGGCCCGCTATACCGACGAACAGGAGGTAAAGCTTCCACCCGGATTAAAGGGCAAAGTGGTGGCGGTCGATCCCAAGTTCGATTTTGTCGTCCTCGACATCGGCGGCAACCAGGGCGTTTTGGAAAACGGTAAGATGCTGATCAACCGCGACGGCAAATTGGTCGCCAAAGTCCGCATTACCAAAGTGGAACCGAACCAAAGCGTGGCCAATATCATGCCCGAATGGAAACAGGACGAGGTCATGGAAGGTGACCAGGCCCTGTATTGATTTTCATGAAAACATGCTGCACGCCATCGGCGCTGGCTTTGCTGTTCTTGCTCGCCTTGGCAGCAAGCCTCACCTCCGGATGCGCCAGCACCGATCCGGAAAACGCCTCCTCCCGCCCTTGGAATACTCCGCGCAGTTGGGAACACGGTCTGCCGCCCTCGATCATGGAAGGCCGTTGATCCCCGTCTGCTGAATTTCAAAGAGGCCAGCTCAAACTTTCCAACGGCTCGCTCCCGGGCAAGCGGAAGACGAAAGCGATCATTGGCGCGGTGGATTATCGGCTTCCGGGAGCGAAGCGAACCACCAGGAGCAACCCCTTTCCATCCGACTTTGACCACTCCTTGCGGCAGATGGGTCCCCGCAAGGAAATTCCAAACGCCGCCCTATTTCGCGAATTCAACGCAGCGGGTTTCGCGCACGACTGTGACACGGATTTGGCCGGGATACTGCAATTCGTCCTCGATTTTACGCACGACTGACCGTGCTAAAGCCGCCGCCTGATCATCATTGACCTGTTCGGGTTGAACAATGACCCGCAACTCGCGGCCGGCTTGCACTGCGAAACATTTTTCGACACCGGCGAAGGACAACCCAATCTTCTCGAGGTTTTCCAACCGCTTAATGTAAGTGGTCATCGTTTCCGAACGCGCGCCGGGGCGCGACGCACTGATGGCATCCGCCGCGCTGACGAGAATGCCGTAAAGGTTGGTATGCGGGACCTCGTCGTGATGCGAAGCGACGGCGTTGATGACCTCATCGGATTCACCGTAGCGCTTGATGAAATCGGCGCCAATGATGGCGTGTGAACCTTCAATTTCGTGATTGAGACCCTTGCCGATATCGTGGAGCAGGCCGGAGCGTTTGGCGACGAGGACATCGAGTCCTAATTCGGCGGCCAGCAGTCCCATGATGTGCGCCACTTCAACCGAGTGTTCGAGAATGTTCTGGGAAAAACTTTGGCGAAAACGCAACGTGCCCAGCAGCCGGACAATTTCCATATGCAGCGGCGGCAGACCGGCCTTGTAAACCGCCTCTTCGCCCGCTTTCAATATGGTTTCTTCCATTTCCTCGCGGACCTTGGAAACGATCTCCTCGATGCGGGTGGGATGAATGCGCCCATCCAGGATCAGCCGCTGCATTGCTTCCCGCGCGATCTCACGCCGGACCGGGTCGAAACCTGACAACACGACAGCATTGGGAGTATCATCGATGAGCACGGTGACGCCTGTCGCGGCTTCAAAAGCACGGATATTGCGCCCTTCACGGCCGATGATTCGGCCTTTGATTTCATCCCCCTGCAAAGCCACCGTGGCGGTGGTCGTCTCAAACGTATGGTTTCCGGCGTAACGCTGGATGGCAATGGTAATGATGCGGCGCGCTTGTTCCTCGGCTTTTAATTTGGCGTTTTCGATGACGTGCCGCGAGAGATCGGCGGCGTCACGAAGGGAATCCTGTTCGACTTCTTTGAGGAGAAGAGCCCGGGCTTCGCCGGCAGAGAGTTGACTCAGGCGTTGGAGTTCAGTGCGGCGTTGTTCGAGCGACAAAGACAATTCGCGGCGGATTTCTTCGAGTTCCGCCTGTTTTTGGGCGAGAGCCTGTTCCTGGTTGCGGAAACATTTTTCCTGTTGAACCAGCCCTTCGAGCTGGTGGTTGATGAGCAATTCCCGCTGGGTGAGGCGTTGCTCGAAATCGTTTAACTCCCGCCGGTTTTGGGTGAGGCATTTTTCCGTTTGCTCGCGAATCTTGAGCGCCTCCTCATTGGCGGCCAGGCGCGCTTCCAAAAGGATGTTGTCCGCTTTGCGGCGGGCTTCTTCGAGGAGGTTTTGTTCCTTCAGTTGGGCGCGGGCCTGGAGATTTCGGATTTTCCACTGTCGCAACCAGTAACCAAGCAAACCACCGATCACGAGGACGACGGCGCCCTCGACAAAATTAATTTCGAACCAATTCATTTCAAAACCGCGCTTTGGTCGCAGCGCAACCAACGCGTCGGTGTCAGGATGCAATTCAATAAAATGTCATGCGGTTCCCACGGCAAATCGGCCTCGAACTGTTCATCAAAAGCCACGCCGCAACGGGTTCCGCTCACTTGAGCCAACAACCGATCGTAAAATCCCTTGCCCCGCCCCAGCCGGCGTCCATTCACCGCGAAAACTAATCCAGGTACCAGGGTCAAGTCCAGACGGTTTAGCGGGAAGAGTGGGCAATCGGGGCCCGGTTCGAGAATGCCAAATTTGCCCTGCGGCAATGGGGGATCGAGGCTGAGGATTCGGCAGGCGACATATTGCTGATCCTCCGGGACATACCTTGGAAGCGCGACTTCTTTGGCCTGCTGCAGGGCAAGAGCGACCATGGGCCAGAGGTCCGGTTCATCCTGCAGCGGCGCGTAAAAAAGAATGGAACGGGCCTTTTGCCACACCGGTTGTTGAACCAATAAAGCGCACGCCAGCCGAGAGCGTTCCGCCTTTTCTTCCGACGAAAGTGTGCGGAGCCGCTGCCGGATCTGCTGGCGCAATTGCTCTTTTTGTTCCGCGAATCCGGGGCTCATGAGCCACTGTTCGATTCTGAAGTTGGTTGGGCCGCTTTCCGTGCTTCCGCAATCATGGCACGCCACCGATCGAGCCGTTCCTTGATTTTCTTTTCGGTGCCTTGATCGCTCGGTTCATAATAGCGACGCGCCTCCGCCAGGTATTCTTGCGGAACATAATGCTCAGGGAAATCGTGCGAGTATTGATAGCCTTCGCCATGACCGAGCCGTTTGGCGCCAGCGTAATGCGTATCTCGCAAATGCTTCGGCACGGCTAAAGTACGGCCGGACCTGACATCCTCAAGCGCCGCATCAATGGCCACGATGGCGCTATTGCTTTTGTGTGCCGTGGCAATGTAAATGGCCGCCTCCGCAATCGGAATTCGTGCTTCCGGCCAACCGACAAATTCCGCGGCATGATGCGCCGCGTTGGCCAGAACCAGTGCCATCGGATCGGCCAGGCCGACATCCTCCGCCGCGCAAATCAGCATGCGACGCGTGATAAAGCGCGGATCTTCCCCGGCGTGAATCATTTTGGCCAGCCAATAGAGCGTCGCGTCCGGGTCGCTGCCCCGCATCGATTTAATAAAAGCGGAAATGGTGTCGTAATGCGCATCCCCATCGCCGTCGTAAACAATCGCTTTGCGTTGAATACTCTGTTCGGCCACCGAAAGGTCGATGTGAATGACCCCGTGTTCATCGGGGGGTGTGGTTAAGGCTGCAATCTCAAGCGAGTTGAGCGCTTTGCGGGCATCTCCGTCAGACAATTTCGCCAGGTGCCGCAACGCCTGTTCAGTGGCCTGAATTTTCAAGTGACCCAAACCGCGTTCCGGTTCGGTCAAAGCGCGCTGCATCAACTGGAACAAATCCTCTTCCGAAAGCGGCTGCAGTTCGAAAATCTGGGAGCGCGAAACCAGGGGGGAGTTGACGAAGAAAAACGGGTTATGCGTGGTGGCGCCAATCAGGCGAACGACTCCGCTTTCCACATCCGGCAGCAGCACATCCTGCTGCGCTTTGTTGAAGCGATGGATTTCATCAATGAACAGCAAAGTGGGCTGGCCGGTGTTTTCGAGGCGATTGGCGGCTGCGGCCAGAACGCGGCGCATATCGCCGACGTTCGATTCCACGCCACTGAGCCGTTCGAACCGGGCGCGCGTTTGTAGAGCAATAATTTGGGCGAGCGAGGTTTTGCCGGTTCCGGGCGGTCCAAAAAAAATAAGCGATTGAATGCGATCGGCTTCGATGGCACGCCGAAGCAATTGCCCTGGACCCAGGATGTGACTCTGCCCCACAAATTCATCGAGTAATCGCGGGCGCATCCGCGCGGCGAGCGGGGCGTGCAGCGGACGCTCCTTGACCGCGGAAGGGGTGGGCTCCGTTTTGCGGCTGCCGGTCGATGAAAATAAATCGTCCCGCGACATACCTCAGAAAGTATCAGCTTTTGGCGGGGTGCGAAAAAGAAAAACGGACGTGGCGAATTCGGGTTGTTGCGAGAGAAAGCGTTGGGGCAAGCGGGATGGCGGTGCCATCGGGCAGCAACTGGATTGAGGAGGAGATAAAAAAACCCCGCCATAATGCCGTGGGCAACAGTTCCTTTGAACTGAACAGAAACAGGTGGAACCCACTTGTCAGCTTTCGACTTCCAGTGAAGGCATGCCGGCCACTGACTGAAGCTCGGGTTCCGGGTTATCGAGCTTACGGTTCAAGGACTTTGTTTCTAATCACGAGCATGGCAGGGTAAAGCCATTTTCGATTTTCCAAAGAGCTTCGCGCCCTCTTTTCCCTGGCGCTTTCACTGCGTCGAATATCGGCAATCGAACCTCTTTTCTCAAGCAAAAAACCGA
>JBFMDG010000414.1:0-6762 GCA_040754135.1 Verrucomicrobiota bacterium | reverse complement strand
AGTTTTCCGCGATTGAAGTGAATGGAACTGGATTCTGATCTCATTTCAAGCAGCGTTGCGATCCGTGGATTTCCGGCTCGAACGGTGGCGATTTCTCCTCGGGTCCGTTGGAATCTCTTCTGCTGTGTTTTTCACGCTGATGAAAGTTCGTGTTGCGCCAGCCCCACTTCCTCTCTCAAGGCGATTTCACGAAGCGACGATATATCTTTATGAAAGTCATTCAGCCGAACTGCCGGATCCAATTTACCGCTGAGGACATCCAATTCATCCTGACGCATCTTGGAAAAAATTCGGACGATGCTTCTTGTCTGACCCAATTGCTCGCGGACGAGGAGAGCCGTGATCTGATCCTCGACGATGAAAATCTCTACCGCGCCCTGCTCGAACAGCGCGGCTGTGTGCAAGTGTCCTCCCATCTTTATTTTTACGTGTTGGTGCGGCATGTCTTGCGGCAAGCGGGCATTCAGGATCGCGCGGTGGCAGATTACGTGGCGGAAGTGTTGAGCGAATTTACGCGCATCGACCGCACGCGCTGCATCGTTCCCGGACCGCAACGGTGCCTCGAATACTTTTTTGAAATGCTGGCCGCTTTGCAAACGGCCGATGACCGGACCGCCTTTTACATTCGGGCGCACATTGGCAATCACTCGCTTTTTCTGGCGGGGGTTTTTCCTGATCGAATCCGGTTCCGCGCCGAATCGCGTGGCTTTCCGGACATGCGGTATTACGAAGAACTGGGACGGTCCAATTACCGCGTGGCCAGTGATCATCGGCTTGCCGAACGTTATGCACTCGGCTCAATCTTCGCCACGTTATCGGACCGATTTCAGGAAACGCGCCTGGCGCTGAATGACGTTTCGCAACGGCTCTTCTCGATCGGCGATCCCGATCTCTCGCCACTCTTCCTGCGGGTCGCGGGCAATTGATCCATGATCCTTCAGCCAAACGCGGCGCGATGCTCGGATTGACCGGGCACCTCGACCCGAATCCGGAAGAGCGGTCCGCCCAGGTTCGGCGCGGCAAAATCAAATCCAGGCGGCGCGAAATCGCTTCGCCAGAGTTCGCCTGCCGTGGTCACATACAAATCCATCAGGTCGCGCCCGCCAAAAGCAAGGCTGGCCACTTGCGACACCGGCATTTCAATGCGCCGCTCGACTTTGCCATCGGGATCGTAGCGGACAATTTGGGCTCCATACCATTGCGCACTCCAGACATAACCCAGGCTGTCCACTTTCAAGCCATCGGGCAGACCTTCGTTCCGTGAGACCTGGGTAAAAGAACGTTTGTTCCGCAGCAACCCGGTCTGAGGCTCGACATCGTAAGCAAGAATTTTTCGGGCGGCAGAATCCGTCAGATAAAGCGTGCGCTGGTCGGGACTGAACCCGAGCCCGTTGGCTAATTCGATGCCATCATCCACTATTTGCGGCGGCGCATTGGGTGAAAGCAGCCACAGCTTGCCGAATCGTTCGCGGCCATTTGCTCCCCAGAAAATGGTTCCGGCGTAGATGCATCCTCGCGCATCCGCAACCATGTCGTTGATGGCGAGTGGTTCGCCCGCACCATCGCGCTGCAAGGGAATAGCGGCCTTTCCAGGTCCGCACCAGAGATCCAGTCCGCGCGGCCCGCCCAGGATAAGAGCCGTTTTTTCAGTCAAGGCGATCGCAGAAAAAGGAAATCCGACGGCGCACTGGTTCAATTGCCCGGTGGCTGGCTGGAATTCGTGCAGCAACCCCGGCTCGATATCGGCCCAGAGCAGACATTGCCGATTCGAATCCCAAACGGGACCTTCACCGCAGCGATTTTCTACAGGCAGAACAAGCTCTGGTTTTTCGAGCGACATAGTGGTGGTGGTTCGGACCGCTCGCATTGCGCGACTGACCCGCAAACTCTGCGGTTGCCCTGCAAACGACCTTCCGCAATATTCCCGGTCTTATGTCGAGTGGTCGCAAGCAGTATCCGTTTCATTTGATCGAGCCCAAATGGCAAAAGGCCTGGGACGATCAGCAATCGTTTCGGGCCTGGAATCCCGGCGAAACCGTTCCCGCCGCGCATCCTTTCGCAAGCCGGCATGGCGGCGCGAAACCGGAATCCCTGCCGAAATTCTACATCCTCGATATGTTCCCTTATCCTTCCGGCGCCGGATTGCATGTCGGTCATCCTGAAGGTTACACAGCGACCGATATTCTGGCGCGATATCGCCGGGCTCAAGGCTGGCATGTGTTGCATCCGATGGGTTGGGATGCTTTTGGCCTTCCAGCGGAGCAATACGCCATTCGCACCGGCCAGCATCCTCGGCTGACCACCGAGTCGAACATCGCCACGTTCAAGCGCCAAATTAAATCGCTCGGGTTCAGTTACGATTGGTCGCGAGAGATCGACACAACGGATCCGGACTATTTCAAATGGACGCAATGGATTTTCCTGCGGCTTTACCATTCCTGGTTCAACCCGGCAACAAACAAAGCCGAACCGATCGAGACGCTCCCCTGCCCTGCAACGCTGAAAACAGAATCCGAGGTGCGCGCTTATCGAGATTCCAAACGCCTCGCTTACGTTGCCGAAATGCCGGTTTGGTGGTGTGAAGAACTCGGGACCGTCCTCGCCAATGAAGAGGTGATCGATGGCCGCAGCGAGGTCGGCAGTTTTCCCGTCGTGCGCAAGCCGATGCGGCAATGGATGCTGCGCATCACTGCTTACGCGGAGCGGTTGTTGAGTGATCTCGACACGATCGATTGGAGCGATTCGCTCAAAGAAATGCAGCGGAACTGGATCGGCCGGAGCGAGGGCGCCGAGGTCGAATTCAAAATCGAAAATAGAGATTCGACCATTGTCGTGTTTACGACGCGGCCGGACACCTTGTTTGGCGCGACTTACATGGTCCTCGCGCCGGAGCACAAACTCGTCGATCAGATCACCACCGCAGAACAGCGCGCGGCCGTTGATGCTTACAAAGCAGAAGTGGCCAAAAAGAGCGATCTCGAACGCACCGAATTGGCCAAGGAAAAAACCGGCGTCTTCACCGGCGGTTTCGCCATCAACCCTGCGAATGGTGAGAAAATCCCGGTCTGGATTGCCGATTATGTCCTCGCCACCTACGGCACGGGCGCGATCATGGCCGTTCCGGGACACGACACGCGCGATCTCGAGTTTGCCCGGAAATTCAACCTGCCGGTGGTCCAGGTGGTTGCGCCACCCGATTCGCAAACGGACTGGCGCGGATTCGTGGACGATGGCACGGCAGTCAATTCAGACAATGTTGAAATTTCGTTGAACGGTTTGCCGACGCCCAAGGCGAAATCAAAAATCACAGCCTGGCTGGAAAACAAGGGCCTGGGAAAACGAATGGTGAACTACAAATTGCGCGACTGGCTTTTTAGCCGTCAGCGTTATTGGGGCGAGCCGTTCCCAATCGTTTGGAAACGGGACGCAAATGGGAGCCTTTATCATGAAGCGGTGCCCGAAGCGGAGTTGCCGATTGTGCCGCCGCGACTGAGCGATTACAAGCCGACGGCCTCCGGTGAACCGCCGCTGGCACGCGCCAGAGACTGGGTCAATTTGCCTGACGGATCGCAGCGCGAAACCAACACCATGCCGCAGTGGGCGGGCAGTTGCTGGTATTACCTTCGATATCTTGACGCGCGCAATGCGGACGTTTTCTGCAATTCAGCCGCGGAGCGCTACTGGATGGGGACCGGCGCTGCGCAAGCCACTCCGGGGGTTGATCTTTATGTCGGCGGGACCGAACACGCCGTGCTGCATCTGCTCTACGCGCGATTCTGGCACAAGGTTCTGTTCGATCTTGGCCATGTCTCGACACCGGAGCCGTTCTTCAAATTGGTGAATCAAGGACTCATCCTCGGCGAAGACGGGCAGAAGATGTCCAAGGCGCGCGGGAATGTCGTGAACCCGGATGATATGGTGAGGGATTACGGCGCGGACGCGCTGCGGCTTTACGAAATGTTCATGGGCCCGCTCGAAATGGTGAAGCCCTGGAGCACGAAAGGAGTGGAAGGAGTTTATCGATTTCTCGGCCGGGTTTGGCGGTTGTTTGTCGATGAAAAAAGCGAAACCGAGTTCGAACAAAACGCGACCGCTCGACCGGACCGCGCCGCCGAGTTTCTCGATCAAATCCGGTTGAACGCGGCCATTCAGGAAATCGCCGCGTCTCCGGGGCAATTGAAAGCGCTCCATGCCTGCATCAAGAAAGTCACGGAAGATCTCGATGGGATGCGGTTCAACACGGCGATTTCGGCGTTGATGATTTTCGTGAACGAAGCGATTGCCTGGGAAAGGAAACCGGCCGCGATCATGAAAGAGTTCATCGTGTTGCTGCAACCTTTTGCGCCGCATTTGGCCGAGGAATTGTGGAGTCTGTTTTCGCGAGCGGATTTCGCGTCTTCCTCTTCCAAGCCGCCGCCATTGGCCTATGCTCCATGGCCGAAGTTCGATCCGGCCTTATTGGTGGAGGAAACGATGGAAATCCCGGTGCAGGTGAACGGAAAATTGCGCGATCGGCTCGTGTTGCCCGCCCATGCCACGCCTCAGGAAATGGAAGCGGCGGCGTTGGCCAGCGCCAAGGTGAAGCCATTCCTGGAAGGCAAGACCATCAAGAAAGTGATTGTCGTGCCGGGAAAATTGGTCAACATTGCGGCGGCTTAGGCCGTTCGTTACATTGCCGCATGCTGCCACTGACCAGACAGGAACAAGTGGTTTTGACGATTGTGCTGCTCCTGCTTCTGACCGGGAGCGCGGTGAAGGCGTACCGCACCGCACATCCCCCTGAGCCACCGCCACGCCCGGCAGCGCCCTGAACATGCAACCACTCAATTTCGACGAAGTTTTAGAAACCATTTTGACCAAAGATCCGCGCTATCACCGCGACGCGTATTACTTCCTGCGTGCGGCGCTCGATCACACGCAAAAGCTTGTCACCAAAGCCAATCGAAGCGAACCGCGGCATGTGACCGGGCAGGAATTATTGGAAGGGATCCGGGATTTTGCCTTAGGCCAGTTCGGGCCGATGACTCAGACGGTGTTCAACGAATGGGGGATTTATCGCACCGAAGATTTCGGGGATATGGTTTTCAACATGGTCGAGCAAGGTTTGCTCAGCAAAACGGATTCGGACCGCCGGGAAGATTTTAAAAATGCTTATGAGTTCGAGGAGGCATTTCGCAAGCCCTTTATGCCCAGTTCCCGATTAAACGCGGTGCAACGGGAAACGAGGCCTTCGGAAGTGTGAGTTGCAACCTGATCCGGTCGGACGATCTTTGTGGCAGGAAATGGGATGAAACCAGGAACAAGGAATCTCTCAGCCAGATGGCGGCAAGCCACTCCAGACTTGCTTTGGAATTTCGTGCTCTTTTGCCTGAAACGAGCGGGCCAATTGCCTCCCTTTGACGCGGGTTAAACTTCGAATGAACTCGACGGCCTCACAGAATCCCGAGATTCCCGCCCTGCCACCGGGAACTCGACTAACCATTCTGGATAACGGCCTGCCGATCATCATTCGAGAAGATCACACTGCTCCAGTTGTCTCCGCTCAAGCCTGGTGCAAATCCGGCAGTATCGACGAAGGCCGGTGGCTTGGGGCGGGCTTGTCGCACATGCTCGAGCACATGTTATTCAAAGGGACCACCCGTCGTGTGGCCGGGCGCATCGATCAGGAGGTGCAGGAAGCGGGCGGATACATGAATGCCTACACCTCCTTCGATCGCACCGTTTACTGGATCAACGTGCCCAACACCGGTTCCAGCGTCGCGATCGATATTCTCTGCGACATCATGCAGAACGCGTCCTTGCCGGCCGAGGAACTCGAAAAGGAAAAACAGGTCATCCTGAGGGAAATGGATATGAACCAGGACGATCCCGGACGCCGCGCCAGCCGGAGGTTGTTCGAAACTGCTTACACACGGAGCCCTTATCGCTACACGGTCATCGGTTATCCCGACATTTTTGGCGAGTTAACCCGGGAAGACGTGCTCGCGTACTACCGCGAAAAATACGCTCCGAACAACCTCTTTTTCATCGTGGTGGGGGATATCGATCCGGTGGCGGTGGAAGAGCAAATTCGCCAATGCTTTGATAAGGCCAAAGCGCGGCCGCTTCCGCCGGTGGTATTGCCCCAGGAACCCCGGCAGGCCGCCCCGCGTGAAGTGATCGAGGAGGCGCCCATCGAGTTGGGGCATTTTCACATGGCCTGGCACATCCCGGACGTGCGGCATCCGGATATTCCCGCATTGGATGTCCTCGCAACATTACTCGGGGCCGGCCATAGCTCCCGGTTATTCCAGGAAGTGCGTGAGAAACGAGGCGTCGTTCACTCGATTGACGCCTGGACGTACAGCCCGGGAAATCCAGGGTTGCTCGGGATTAGCGCTGTGGTCGAACCGGTCAAGTTTGATGACGCGCGAGAAGCGATGCTCGCGCAGATCGAGCGGATGAAAGCAGAGCCGGTTTCGGAAGCGGAGCTGAACAAAGCGGTCAAGCAATTCACCGCCGGCACTTTGGCCACACGCAAAACCATGCAAGGCCAAGCGCAGGATCTGGGGAACAATTGGCTGGCCGCCGCCGATTTGAATTTTTCCGAACGTTACCTCGCGGCCGTTCGGCGAATCAAACCGGCCGATTTGCAGCGGGTCGCCAGCACTTATATGTCATCGGAAAACCGGACGCTCTACGCTTTGCTGCCGCGAGGTCACCGCCCGGTGGCCGCCCACATTCCGGACGAACTTCAAGATCACGCCATCCAGAAGATCGAAC